>JBHJNR010000148.1:0-3532 GCA_050330615.1 Cyanophyceae cyanobacterium | reverse complement strand
TGACGGGCTGCGCCCGCTGCATGTGGGTATATCCCGGCATCAGGGTGTCGATGTGCTGCTCCGCCAGAGTCAACAGGGATCCCTGCAAGCTGCCGATTAACCCCTGCACTGAGCCCAGCTGATCTCGCAGATACAGCCGCAGATCGGTACCCACCTGATCATTGCGAGAACGTCCGGTGTGCAGCCTTTTGCCGGTATCGCCAATCTTGTCGATCAACGCTCGTTCCACCGCATAGTGGACATCCTCAGCCCCTGGTTCTGGTACAAAGGATCCCGCCGCCACCTCCGCTTGAATGGCCCGAAGCGCGGTCAAGATCTGCTCCGCCTCTGTCATCGAGATGATGCCACAGCGGCCCAACATCTCCGCATGAGCCAGGGATCCCTGAATGTCATAGGGCAATAGGCGAATATCAAAGCCAATGCTGGCGTTGAACTGGTCGATAAAGGGATGCAAGCTGCCCTCAAACCGTTGGCTCCAAGGCTGGGGACTGGTTTCGCTCTTAGAAGAGGGGACATCAGGGAGGTTGGCGGATTCACTCATGAGGTAGGGCCTATTCCTGGGGGCGGGGCGGGCTTAGTGGGCACGGGCTTAATGTTGGCATGGGGGCCAAAACTAATGACAAAGAAGGGATCCCTCCCCAGCGGACGGATCCCAACCCATAACATGCCTGAATGGGCCTAGGCCCACTTAATCTGCTTAAGCTTTGACGGCAGCCTTGATCTTGGCAGCCAGCTCGCCCGATGCATACTTGGCAGCCATATCATCCAGAGGAATCTGGGGAATGTGGGTGCCATGTCCGGCGCAACCAAAGGCGTCATAGCGAGCCGAGCAGATCTTCTGCATCTCCTTGATGGAGGGCTTGAGGAAGTGGCGAGGGTCAAAGTTGCTGGGATCAGAAGCCAAGGCCCGACGCACAGCAGCACAGATGGCCAGCCGGTTATCGGTGTCGATGTTGACTTTTCGCACCCCATTCTTGATGCCACGCTGGATCTCTTCCACAGGTACCCCGTAGGTTTCGGGGATATTGCCACCAAATTCGTTGATCACAGCGATCAAGTCTTCGGGCACCGAAGAGGATCCGTGCATGACGATGTGGGTGTTGGGGAGGCGGCGGTGCAGCTCCTCGATCAAATCCATCCGCAGCACTTCCCCAACGGGCTTCTGGGTGAACTTGTAAGCGCCATGGCTTGTGCCGATGGCCACGGCCAACGCATCCACCTGGGTTTTTTCCACAAATTCCACCGCTTGATCGGGATCCGTCAGCAGTTGGTCGTGGGAGAGCTTGCCCTCAGCCCCATGGCCATCTTCGGCTTCACCCATGCCGGTCTCCAGGGATCCCAGGCAACCCAATTCGCCTTCTACGCTCACCCCAATGGCATGGGCGACTTTCACCACTTCGGAGGTGACATCGACGTTGTACTCAAAACTGGCCGGGGTTTTGGCATCGGCCTTGAGGGATCCGTCCATCATGACGCTGGTGAAACCATTGCGGATGGCGGAGTAGCAAGTGGCAGGGCTATTGCCGTGGTCTTGGTGCATCGCGATGGGGATGTGGGGATAGGTTTCCACTGCCGCCAAGATCAGGTGCCGCAAGAAGTTCTCACCCGCATAAGTCCGCGCCCCACGTGAGGCTTGCAGGATGACGGGACTGTTCGTCTCGTTTGCCGCCTGCATAATGGACTGGATTTGCTCCATGTTATTGACATTAAACGCGGGGATCCCATAACCGTTTTCGGCGGCATGATCCAACATTGCCCGCATTGCTATTAAGGCCATCGATTACCTCCCAACTGATGTGCAGCTATAACTGTTGATTGACTTAACATTAAGTTTAGATTATTTTCTGCCGCTTGACCGACGATCTTCTGCTATTCAGTGGCGATCGATTGGAGGGATGTACCCCTGTCTACAGGCTCAAAATCTGCCAAGATCAGCAGTGTGGTCGACCTCAGGTCAACCAAAATCAATGCACAAAATAATACATTGCGAAGAGGTGAGTGTGATGACCAAGCGGCCTTATCAGATAACTGCTGTCCTGATCGGCATCGGATGTCTCAGTCTGGGGGCAACTGTGGCGGGATCCCAGCCAGCTTGGGGGATCCCTGGCATGTTGTCGGATGAGGCGGCTGCGTGGGTGCGTTCCAATCAGGCGCTCAACCCTGGTCCAGGGGAAACCTTCTTGATCAATCGCACGGAGCCCGATGGCTCCAGGTTTTCCTTCCAAGCCTCTGTCGCCCCGCCGGGACGGATCACCAACCCCCTGGATCGAGAGACGATTCGCTCCGAACGCATGACGTTTTATGCCCCCAACGGCTTGACCTCTGCTGATTTGGAACAAGCCATCCAAAGAATCTATGGGGATGAGATCACGGCAGATCTACAGCAGTCGCCTGAAGTGTTGCGTTATCCCTCGGAAGCAGTTTTGAGCGCCCCCCCCACAGATCAGAACCAGTTGCAACGGGCGATCCAAGGGGTGGTACGCCAGGGATCCCAGTTTATCTATTGGCTAGAACTAACCCAAAATCCGGATGGGCAGGTACAGCAAGGACAAGTGGTGATCTTTGAACCCGAGTGGTTGCCCAAGATCCAGTCCGAACTGGCCCAACGGCACAATCTACCGGCTCAGTAGTTGGTGACAGGTTTGAGATTAAGAACCTGAAAGTTCGCTGGACTCAGGGATCCGAATCTGGGGTCGGCTGGCCAAGTAGAGCAGGGATCCCAGCAAAGGCAGAAAGTTGACGATGCCACTCAACAGGGATCCCGTTGGCTCACGGCCCACCTTGTCCTCCGCAATCAGACTGGGCAACAGGGCACTGAGCAGCAGAAAATCCAACGTCATGACATGGATAAATCGGCTGGTCTGCCACTGACGGGCAAAATCTCCCCAATCCCCCTGGGTGATCCCAAAGCCCAAGAGAGCTATCGCAGCCACCAACAAAGCTCTCCCTGTCCAAGGGCTGTTCCAGACCCGCAGCGTCCAGGGCAACGGGGTCGGGATCCCTTCATCTTTGAGCGACTCAACAGGCTGACGTAAAGCCAGATAGGGCAACAGCGAGAATGCCCCCACCGCCATCATCAAGAGAGAAAAAGGCCAAGCCGGTAAACGGGATCCCTGGGTTTTGTGGCGATACCCATCTACGAATAGGAGACACCAGTAGGCCAAGGGCAACACCCCCATCAAGTTAAACTCCGCCACAATTAGGGGATTGATGCCGTTGATATCTCCCGACACCAGGCGCTGGATCAGGGCAAAGGTGGCCTCCGAGTCATCCGGGGGAGCAAAGACAAAGGCATAGAGGGTAAATCCGAGCCACAACAGCCCAAATAGCAAACGGGATCCCATAGAGTGACCTTGTTGAAGTGAATCGAGGTGAGGTGAATCGTGACCTTGACAGGCAGCTGCTTTGCATTTGTTTACCGAGAAATTGGGTCTAAAGCCCCGCCCTTCTAGGGCGGCTTTACGCTACGGCATGATAGGATAATACCATGCTAATCAGGGAAGCCAAGCTATCGGGGAGAGATGAGCAGTTC
>JBHJNR010000147.1:0-3928 GCA_050330615.1 Cyanophyceae cyanobacterium | reverse complement strand
ATGAACTCATAGCTAGCCCCCCGGCAACTCACCTGAGCCAAGACAAAGCCTTTGGTTTCCTCCTCCTCGCCAAAATCCACCCGCTCAGGACTGCCGGGATACAGCATCAGCGGTTGATGGCAGAGCACTTGGTGTTTATGGACATGTCCCAAAGCCACATACTGATAAGCCCGATGGGCCAATAATCCCAACGGCACCGTGAACCCTTTGCCTACTGCCAAGTGACGCTCTGATCCGTAGCGGGCACTATCCACCATGCAATGGGCCAACAAAATGGCAGGGATCTGAGGATCCAGTTGGCGGGCTTCCCCCTCTAAGGCCACCTGCAATCGTTGCAAGAGCTGGGCATGGAGATCTTGCGACCAGTCTTTTGTTTGTGACGTTTGAGCCTGCCGGGATCCCACCTCCGCCACATCGGTTTTGGCCAACAAGCCAGAGGGGGTGAGCCAGGGCAACGTGGTCACCTGCACCGCCCCCCGTCGGGTTGATAGGGTGACGGTCTGGAGTCGATCCCCCACCACAAAGCCTTCTACCCCCAAGGTGCGATAGATAGAAAGGCTGGAGCCCGCCTGGGTTTGGCCATATTGATCGTGGTTGCCCACCAAGAGAACTGTCGGGATCCCAGCCCTGGCCAATCGTTGAAACTGAGCCGCAAACAGATCCTGATGCAAGGGCGGTGGGGTGGCATCGGGAAAGGCATCTCCCCCAAACAGCACCAAGTCAACGGCATCCGAGATGGCTCGGTCAATACAGTGGGCTAAGGTCGCGGCAAAATCCTCCAGACGAGTATTGATCCCGGTGGCAGGATTGATCGATCCATAGGCGAGGCCGCTGCCCATGTGAATATCGGATAGATGCAGAATCTTAATGGCTGAATCGGCCTGATTCATACGGGATCCCTGAAGTGCTCAATCCATGCCAGGATATCCTGCTGCACTTGAGTGGGGATCTCCCAGGGGAACAGGTGGGCCACATCAGGGTAGAGGATCCAGTCTGCCTGGGGTAGAGCTTGGGCTGTTTTGTGGCTGGCGGCTGGCGTAATGTGGCGGTCGTGGGCAGCAGCCATCACCAAAGCGGGCACCTCGATCTGAGTCAGTTCACCGAGGCGGTTGTAGCCCTGACGGAGAGCTTGACTCAAGGCTTGACGGGCATGGGAAGAGGTGTTCCAATAGGCGGGCACGGCAGAAGAGGCCAGATAGCGGTAAGCCTCAGGGGTGTGCTGTTGGATCAAATACCGAAATAGAGAGCGCCGACCAAAGGTATCGATCACCCAAGGCCAGCCCGGAAAGACAAGGTTGAGCAGAGCAGCGATGCCAGTGTTGACCTGATCCCACAGATCGGTAGGGGGATGATCCCCCACGGGATGGGCGGCTGTGGCCACCAAAATCAACCCGCGCACCCGTTTGGTGGCACCGGGGGCGGCATCCCGCAGAGCCAACTCCATCGCTAGGATCCCTCCCAAGGACCACCCCAAGACCAGACAAGGCCCGAGCTGAAGCCGATCCAACAGTTCTGTCACATCCTGCAAATGGTCAGACATAGTAAAGGGCTGCTCTGTCCGGCTGGCTCCATAGCCCCTCAGATCGGGTGCTACCAGCCGACAGCGATGTTGTAATGCCTCCGCAAACACCGCCATGCAGTTGGCATCCCCCGGATGACCATGTAGCAACAAAACAGGGATCCCATCAGGGGATCCCCATTCTCGCCACTGAAGTTTCATCGCCCTCGGTGATGGATGTCGATCCAGTCACCTGAATGAAGCGGGCCGGTATACCCGGTATACGTCACAGACACGGCCTCGCCCGGTGCTACAACCATCGGGAAAGACAGACTGGCCGCACCTGCATCCGGCGCAGTATTGATCATGGGTGCCGCCCCCTGATCCATGACGCCTGACGTGCAGCACGGGTCTTCAAAACCCTGCGGGACGCCGGATTTCGTCCAGCAAACCGCCTGATCCCCTTGCAGTCCCGGATTGACATAGGTCCACGACTGACAATCCGGATTACCCGCGCAAAGCGCCTGACACATCAACGGATCACCAACCGTCATGGGCGTCTGGGTGATGTCCGCTCCGGGGCGGTCAATGCCTGGTTCTACCGTGCCGCTGCGGCCAGACGGGGGCGCAGTGGTTCCGGTGGTTTCTGGGGTTCCGGTGGTTTCTGGGGTTTCGGCGTGCACCGCACCTGTATCGGCAAGAACGATCAAGGACTGTTCGGCAATCGTATGCAGCGCAGCGGTCGGATGGTTGATGACATAACGCAGGACATATTCGCCGGGCTCTGGCACCCAAATCTGTCCGCTGCGCCCGTCCGCCGTGTCATGCATGAACAGGGATGATTTCGAATTCCGCCAGTCATACTGGTAATCCCCAGGCAGGGCGATTTCTAGATAGGTCGGATAGGCGTCCCCGCGCACGGCACCTTCGACAACGACATCCATCCAGGTTTCAGGCGCGGGGCGGTCGGGCGCAATGATCCGCACGCTATCGCGCAGGCGGGCGATTTCTGCCAGATCAGCGACGATCTGTTCGGCCAATGCTTCGCTGTCGGGCGTCAGCAATCGTGCATCGGGTTTCAGGCCCGACGCATAGAATGTCCCGCCATCCAGATAGGTATTGTTCCGCCGCAGGGTCAGTTCTGTTCCATATCCGATCAGCGCGCAACTGGCGGTTTCAACAAAGTCGGAACCAGCAGGTTCGAAACTGAACGCCGCGCAATCGGAATTAGCGGTGCAGAGAGCCTGGCAGGTTTCGGGCCGCGCCCCCGGTTGCAGTGTCAGCCGATCCCCGCGCCAGCCCGTTTCAGCGCCGTATCCAGTGGCCATCAGCAGGGAAAACGGCAGCCACTCCTGCCCGCCCGCGCCGCTCCAGTCCGGGATGGGGGGCGGGGGCGGCGCGCCATCGGCAGCGGCCATACGTCCGGGGGTCAGAGTGTTAGGGCAGGGATCCGATCCGGCAGGCCCGCCAAAACCCAGCATGTCGGGCGTGACAACACCAACCAGTTCGACCCGGCGGTTCCGCGCACGGCCTGCATCGGTGCTGTTCTCTGCCACGGGCCGGTCAAAGCTGAACCCCTGCGCCAACAGCCGCTCTGCAGGAACCCCGGCAGACACCAGCCAGTCGCGCACCGCCTCTGCGCGGGTTTCCGACAGGCGTTGGTTGTAATCGCGGTTGCCGATGTTGTCGGTATGCCCTTCAAAAGTCCAATCGCCCCCCAACGTCAGGATTGCGTCGCGCGCCGCAACCAACGCGGGCAGACTGTCGGGGCGCAAAGTCGCGCGGTTGAAATCGAACGTGACGCCTTGCAGGGCCACACGCCCCTCACTTGACAGGGCTTCCACCAGTTGCAGGCAGGCCAGTGGCTGCAAGTTTGCTTCCTGCGCGTTGCCGTCATTCGGCAAGGCCAGACAGGCCACAATGGCAGCTGATCGCAAAAAGGGTGCGATCCGGGAGAGACTGCTCCATGGCGCAAGAAATGGTTTCATCGTGAATTGGCCTGCCGCGTTGATATCCCGATATTAAAATACGAGTTGAGCAGACGAGCAAATACCATATGGGACAGAAATGCGACACCCGTACAAATCCGTCTTGCCGGGCCAACATGATGCCCTGATCAAAACATTCGCCGAGATGCTGGCGAGCGGTTCAAACCAAGCCTTGCCGGTTGTTGAGATCAAAGCCGCTGTCTCGCTGCTCAATGACGAGAAGCCACGGTCTGCCTTGAACCGTTGGCAGTCATTTCAAAGGTTTAACCCTGAGCTGCTGTCACCCGCCGCCCAACGAGTGGGAGAGGGAGAGACAGCAGCCATTTTGACTACTCTCCGCGCTAAAGCGACGGAGATTCCCCGAGGGGATTTCAGAACTTCCGACAAGCGGACTCATAGGCGAAGTCAAAACGCCTCTATAGGTTGCACGAAGGCTTCCCTT
>JBHJNR010000146.1:0-8297 GCA_050330615.1 Cyanophyceae cyanobacterium | reverse complement strand
CGGGCTACAAGCTCAATCAATCCAATCAGCGCATTCCTCTGGCTACCGAGCCTGAAGTCCCAACAGCAGAGTCCTCTTCCGACCTCGCAGCCGAGTAAGAGCTATGGATCCCGAACCAGCCCAGCCATCAGCTCAACCTCAAGCGCTGCCCAGCCCTGCGACCGTCCTCAATGCTGCCGAACTGGAGGTGTTTGAGCAGCAGGTTCAGCTCTTGCAACAGCAGGTGACGGATCTCAAATCTTGGTCAGATCTGGAGCAGGTGCCCCCCAGCCAGTGGGCTGACATGCAAGGCCATATCCAGGCGCTAGAGGAACGTATGAACGGTTACTTGGTGGCGGTGATTGAAGAAATCAACCAACCCCCAGCGGCTTTTTGGCAAGCGGTGAGATTTGGTGGCATCGGTATCGTGGTCGGGATCCTGCTGCAACGGTGGTTAGCATAGCCTTGAGCAGGGATCCCGTTATGTCCAGCAATGGCCTTACCTAGATCTGCCAATCTCCCTCCACCTCTAGGCGGGTATAGCGGCCCACCTGACAAAAGGATTCCGACAAGGTTTCTGCCACGGCGGGGGAGATCCAGCCCATCTGCCGCAGCAGGTAGATCGCCGCCGCATATTTGGCCCGTGAAGCGCCATCTTGGACTTTGATAGCCAGTCCCATGCCATAGCCCACTCGACCCACACATTGGATCCCTTCGGCTCCCGACTTGCTAACCACGGATCCCTCCGTCAGCCGCATTACTTCGGTATCAAAGCGCCCTTCCCCAGACACCATCTCAGGATGGGCGGTCATGGCCCGAGACAAAATCTCTAGATTGGCTCGGCGACCTGCGGTCAGTTGGGCATAGAGGGCAGCTAGATGGCTGAGTTGCACCTGATAGGTAGGCACCCCACAGTCATCGCGGGCGGACAACAGCTCATCGGCTGGCATTTGTAGCAACTCCGTCAGATGGGAGCGCACCAGCTCTTGCATGGGATGATTGCGGTCGGCGTAGTCCTGAAGTGGCCATTGTTGGAGGCGGCAGCTCAACAGCATGGCAGCGTGTTTGCCAGAACAATTGTGGCAAAGGGCGCTGGGTTTCCCCTCAGGCACAGGGCAAGATAGCAACTCTGGTTCCAGATCAGCCCGCCACAAAATACTGAAGGCTTGGCGGGCATGGGCCATCGTACCCCGATGGGATCCACAGATCAGGGCCAAGTCTTTGTTAGAGAGAGTGTATTGCTCTCGGATCCCGGTAGACAGAGCAGCCAAGGCCTGGAAGGGCTTGAGGGCAGAGCGGGCAAAGACAGCGGCATCTCCCCCTTCTCCTGCCAAAATCCGTCCCCTTTCGTCCACCACGACTGCCTGACAATGATGAATTGACTCAGTTAGTCCCTCCCGCAAGAGGTGAACGCTGAGGGGGGTGGCACGAGATTCTAGGGACATTAGTGAAGAAGAGGGGTGAATGAATGGGAGCCTGTCAGCCAAACTAAAACGATGAAGCCACCCTCTATCCTACGCCTAACCCAAAAAATGAGCGGGATCCCAATCGCTTAACTTTGGGATCCCAGGGGGGCTAGATGGGGGGCGAGAAAGCGGGGGATGGATCCCTCAACTTCAACAGAGATACAGCCCTGAGATTAGACCAAGAGATTCAGTAGGGCCAACTCCAGTTTTTGATCTCAGGCATATCATCGCCGTGCTTCATCACATACTGCTTATGCTCGATCAAGCGATTATGAATCTTCTGCTTGACGTGCGCGCCGATGTAACGAAGCTGAGGCACCCGGTCGATCACATCCTGCGCCAGGTGGAACCGATCCAAATCATTCAAGACCGCCATATCAAACGGTGTGGTGGTGGTGCCCTCTTCCTTATAGCCCCGCACATGCAAATTGTGATGATTGTGGCGGCGATAGGTGAGGCGGTGGATCAGCCACGGATAGCCGTGATAGGCGAAAATGATCGGCTTATCGGGGGTAAAGAGGGAGTCAAAATCAGCATCACTGAGACCGTGGGGATGCTCAGTCTGAGGTTGTAGCTTCATCAGGTTGACCACATTCACCACCCGAATCTTGAGATCAGGAAAGTGCTGCCGCAAAAAGTCCACCGCAGCCAACGTCTCCATGGTGGGCACATCTCCGGCACAGGCCATCACCACATCCGGCTCGGATCCCTGATCGGTACTGGCCCAATCCCAAATGCCCACCCCAGTGGTGCAGTGTTTGATGGCCGCATCCATATCTAGATATTGCAGGGCGGGCTGCTTACCTGCCACCACCACATTCACATAGTGGCGACTGCGAAGACAGTGATCGGTGACCGAGAGCAATGTATTGGCATCAGGTGGCAGATAGACCCGAATCACATCAGCTTTTTTATTGATCACATGATCGATAAAACCGGGATCCTGGTGGCTAAACCCATTGTGATCTTGCCGCCAGACATGAGAGGTGAGCAGATAGTTCAAAGAGGCAATGGGGCGACGCCAAGGAATATGACGGGTAGTCTTGAGCCACTTGGCGTGCTGATTAAACATCGAGTCCACCAGGTGAATAAAGGCTTCATAGCAGGAGAAAAAGCCATGTCGCCCCGTCAACAGATAGCCCTCTAGCCAACCCTGACAGGTGTGCTCGCTCAAGATCTCCATAACGCGGCCAGAAGGATCCAGGTGATCGTCATAGTCATAGGATTCCGCGACCCAGGTGCGGGGGGTGGCATCCAAGACATCGCCCCAACGGTTAGAGGCGGTTTCATCGGGGCCAAAGATGCGGAAGTTTTGTTCTTTTTGGTTCAACTTCATCACATCCCGCAAAAACTGGCCCATGACGCGGGTGGCCTCGGCACTGCCCTCGATCACGCCCGGTTTGGGCACTGGCACGGCATAGTCCCGAAAATCAGGCATTTTCAGCTGCCGTAACAGGAGCCCACCGTTAGCCTGGGGAATCGCCCCCATCCGTTTGTTGCCCGTAGGAGCCAGCTCTGCCAGCTCTGGCAGCAAAGTGCCATTACTATCAAATAGTTCTTCCGGTTTGTAGCTTCTCATCCAGTCTTCCAACAGCCGCAGATGATTGGGTTTGGTGGCCATCTCTGAAAACGGCACCTGGTGAGAGCGCCAAAAGTCCTCGGTCTTTTTGCCATCCACCTCTTTCGGGCCTGTCCAGCCTTTGGGGGTACGCATGACAATCATGGGCCACTGGGGCCGCTGAGTGGATCCATGGGTTCGAGCCTGTTCCTGAATCTCCCTGATCTCATCCATGACGGCATCGAGGGTAGCGGCCATCTGCTGATGGACTTCCATGGGATCGGATCCCTCGACAAAATAGGGCTTGTAGCCATAGCCCACCATCAGGGCTTCCAATTCGGCATGGCTGATCCGAGCCAATACGGTGGGATTCGCGATCTTGTAGCCATTCAGGTGCAATATCGGCAAGACAGCCCCATCGCTGACAGGGTTGAGAAACTTGTTGCTGTGCCAACTAGCGGCCAATGGCCCGGTTTCCGCCTCACCATCCCCCACCACAGCAGCAACGATGAGGTCGGGATTATCAAAAGCAGCCCCAAAGGCATGGGAGAGGGCATAACCCAATTCGCCCCCCTCATGGATCGATCCGGGGGTTTCAGGGGCGACATGACTGGGGATCCCGCCGGGGAAAGAGAATTGCTTAAATAGCCTTCGCATTCCCTCGGCATCTTGGGAGATGTTGGGATAGACCTCGCTGTAGGTGCCTTCTAGGTAGGTATTGGCCACCAATCCAGGGCCACCATGTCCGGGGCCGGTAATGTAGAGAACATCGAGCTGCCGCTGCTTGATCACCCGATTGAGGTGCACATAGATGAAGTTGAGTCCAGGGGTGGTGCCCCAGTGTCCCAGCAGGCGAGGCTTAACATGCTCCAGAGTCAAGGGATCCCGTAACAGGGGATTGGCCATCAGATAGATTTGACCCACCGACAGATAGTTCGCCGCCCGCCAATAGGCGTCCATCTTACGCAGGTCTTCGCTACTGAGGGGCAATGGAGTCGGGGCTGGGGATAGAGCGACCATGATGTCTCCATGTCGATGTCGTCGCCCTCACTCTAGAACCAAAAAACTCAGATGGTGGTTTTTTTAAGGTCTTCTTTCGTGTGCTGATGGATGATCTGATCAGGAGGTTTTTCTAGCAATAAGTAGAGTCCGCTAACTGTTAACGTCTGCATCCTGATCTACTTGATCAATTGCCCGCTTGAAACCCCAGGCCACTAGGATATTGGTCACACTCAAAAAAGCTTCAGCACTGCCATGTAGCCAATCCACATTGGCCAAGCTGGTGCCCACCACCTGCTGGGCATAAAGCCCTGCTGGAATCGTCACCGCCACAAATATCAGCAAGCTATAAAACCCAATCAGAGCCAGACGAGGCATCTCCGGGGTTCGGGTCAGAAAGTAGAGGAAAAGGAGGTAAGGAAACAGAGAGATGGCAAAAAGCTGACTCATGACCGGGATCCCTCTATCAGGTCAGACAGGTCAGAATCGGGAGTTTCCGAATGAAGACTCTGGGTCTCAACCTCTGAGGGAGACGGGGATCCTTCTGCCAATGGGGGCTTTTCCTGCTGGGCAAACCATCGGCTCTGCCGCCAGATCCAGAATGCCGCCAACGCCAGGGTGGAGTTACCCACTAGGGTCAGGGCAGCTTGTGCTGTCACAATCCAATCCAATTGAGGATCGTTATCAAAAAAGTGCCAAGTCAAGGCGCACATGGCCCCCAGTAATGCAGGCAGCATGCCCCAAGCCAAAGCCCGCCAATAGTATCGCCGCGTTGTTCTGGCATAGCCCCAGACCAAGAAGATGGCTGCGATCCACTCCGCCACACTGGCAATATGAATCCACCATGTGGGTAGAGAAAGGGCGTGCATGAGAATTGACAAGCGACACAATGCTTTCAGCCTACCAGCACAGATTGAGAACAAGACTGAAATCTTGAGCCAGGAGTCGCTCTACCCCATCAGGGATCCCCGTAACAAGCTCCGATAGGTGGCATCTTGCATCAACATCTGTTTATGGATTTTGACCAAAAACTCGCGGGCTTGCTCGGTATTCATCCGCTCCACCATGGTCTCAAAAGCCCGTTGGCGAAACTGTTGCTCTATTGAAAGGGTCTCTTTCTCATCCATGTCGATTCATTCCTTAGGATCTGTAGGATCCTGACTCGTTTGACACCTCCAGCCCTTGTCCCCATAACGGGGAATACCAAGGCTGGCCTGTCTGTGTAAAGTGCAAATCAGGTGCAAAGAAGTGCGAGTGCAAATGGAACGAAGAAGTAATTGTTCCTAATGTAATGAATTGTAACAAGTTTACTGTCAGGCGACAAGGGGTGCAGTCTGTTCTCTCCAAATAGGGTGAAAAGCACAAAACAGCCCCCAGGATGGAGGCTTGTGATTGATCTAACCCACCTCAAGAGGGGGCAATGTGGACTTTAACGCCAGATTACTTTAACGCCGGATTAACGGGGGTGAAAGATCGGGTCGAAGACCCTGGGCTGCTCGTAAATAGAGATGATTCAGAGCCTGCCGAGGGTAAGGAGTATTAACCTGGATCAGCACCCGAATACAGCGGGGTAGACTGCCAGGTACACTCATCTGTTGCACATCCAATAACGGCACCTGATCCCAGCCAGGACGGGAACGAGCCACTTGGGCTGGAAATAGAGCATTGAGATCGGGTGTGGCCGAAAAAATCACATTCACAATATTGTCTAGATCAGCCAGCACTTGGGGGTTATGCGCCCAGAGAGCATCTAGCAATTCACTGACGGTAGCTTCAATAGCTGGAACAGTATTGCTGTCAACTGTGGTTGCCCCCCGAATGGCCCGCACCCGCCAACCAATGTCCTCGCTCAATGGATCCCCCTATTTAGCGCTAACTCTGAGGATTAAGGTATCAGAGATTCAACCCTGCAATCTGTCCACGCCAATCCTCTGCAAAAATCCCCAATGCTGAACCCCTTGCCCTGACTGACCTATAAGTCTTGAGAAGCCCCGAGTTCAGATCAGAAAAAGAGCTGCATCTCCCCTCAAGGGTTGGGGCCAGACCAATCCAAAAAAGCCTCCAGCAACCCAGGCGGAGGATCCACCACAAGATATCGGGACTGCATATCCACTAGGGGAACAAGGGCCTTGACAAAGGGGATCAAAGCAACTTTGCCATTGTCAGCCCTCACCTCCAAGACATCATCTCCGGCCGTGATCAGCCCCACCACCGTGCCAATCGGTTGCCGCCCCTGCTGATGTACCACCGCCATACCCATCAAATCCGGCAGGTAATACTCGTCCTCCGCCAGGGCAGGGCGATCTTGGTATGAGATCAAAATCTCCGATCCAATCCAATGCTCAGCTGCTGTGCGATCGGTAATCTGGGTCAGTTTGACGCGGTAGAGATCTTTGGTGGGCAAATAATGACCGGCCTCTAGATCCATAGGGATGGGATCTACAGATCGTGAGGCGCGAACCTTAGCGGGAGGAATAGTAGGCCTGGATCCTGATGGCCGGATCCAACGTTGGCCCGGTTGCGTCAGCCGTTCAGGGAAGTCTGACAAAGACTTGACCCTGACCCACCCGTGTAGCCCATGAGCCGACACTAGGATCCCCACCACTCGATAGGGATCCTGGCCCTCCAGGGGTTGGGAGGCAGGGGGCAGAGAGGAGGATTGCTGAGGATCCAAAGGTGTGGCCTTCCAATGACTAGACCGAATCTAGGATACAGGTCTTTCCGCTGCCACTACACCGACTGGGAGATGTGCAAGTTATCGAGAATCCCTGAGGGGATGATCTTGGGCCACCAAGGGATCGGAGACGGCATCCTCAGCTATAGGAACTGGCGGGGCGATCAGTCGGATTTGGGCTTGGTTGCGAGGAATAAAATTAAATCGCTCTTTGATCAGGGCTTCTTGTTGGAGGGGATCCATGCCTCGGTCGAGATTGGCTTGATAACGAGAGACCCTTGATCGCAAGGCTTCCACTTGAGTCTCCAGCAATTGCAATCGTTGTCGTTGAGCCAGTTGTACGGGCAACAGCCGCACCAGCCCCCCCACTGCTGCCGCGATCAAAACAAGATTGATAAAACTAACAAAGATTGATTCCCACCCTAAGGCACCATTCTCAGCCTCGAGCAGATCGACAGGAGACGTGGCCATGACGGGAGAGGATAACGGACGTTGGGGTGATGGCTGCCGCCCCTGTTGCTGTCGGGATTGGCGGCGTTGCTCTCTGATGATTTGAGCCCTGTGTTTGTGTTCGCGCTGTTCTAAATTCTTTTTCGAGGGTTGGGAACCCTGACGCGGCATGTTGGAGTTAGCACCGTTGGGGGTGATGGGCTTTGGGGTCGCAACTAAGTCAGCATCCAGTGGTTGAGGAGCCACTGGATGCGCCGTAAAAGTATCCCTTGCTGTCAAAGGAGCAATGGGATAGGGGTACGACAACGGTGTCAGATTGAGGGACTGGGTATAACCAAAGGCTCCACTCTGTGATGCTCTTGCCCTTCCCCTCACAGGGATCCTGGCAGGAATCTCGTTAGATTGAACTTCGATGGTGTGCTTAATCGTTGGTCTGACAGAGCGGTGCCGTATTCTTTCGGGTTTTCCCTTCACCTTGTCAACCTCACCTAGCGTGAAGCCAGCAACGGCTCGAACACTGCATGAACCTGTACTTAAAAGGGATCCCACCGAAATTAAGTCTTAGGGAATCCTAATCTTTGTCTGTGCAGGCACGGGTCTATTGAAGCCGATTTTATCCACTCTGTCAGGTTTGGGCCGAAAAATCTTTTCAGGCCGCTTCAATCTAAGAACGAGTTAAGAACGAGCCAAGCCGGATCCCAGCAGGAGGGCCAAAAAGGCGGGCACCAGAGCTAGCCCCAAGATGGTGAAGATCTGCACTTCAGAAATTGCCATGGCTAAAAGTCTCCTAAAGTTGATGGGATTCATAGTTTGATGTTGTCAGCGTGCGTCTATACCCCGGTCAGGGGCCAGAATGCTGCCTCTCACTCTACTGGCAGTTGGGATCTTGAAGTCGGTTTGTCCCCAATCCTCAAAAGAACTTTACAAGCCTGCCGCTGGAGCCGGGAGAGCAGTCTCAAGCCTGTTTGGTCTCTCAAATCAGCCCACAGAAACAGCTCCATGATCGGCGTGTTAGCATGTCTGAGCGTTATGACGTTTGAACCAATGGGGCGTGCTTGTGGTCGCAACATCAGATATTAAGCCTACTGATAGTACTATCGGCAAAACTCTGGCTCCAGATCTTCAGGGTCAGGATGCCAACAGTCGCATCCTGGCTCAAACCGATCCGGCT
>JBHJNR010000145.1:0-5968 GCA_050330615.1 Cyanophyceae cyanobacterium | reverse complement strand
ACGCTCTTCCGATCTGGGGCACTCTGTTGGATCAGCTCGATCTTGTAGCCATCGGGATCCTCAATAAAGGCAATCTCGGATCCCCCGTGCTTCATGGGGCCAGGGTCGCGGGAGACTTTGCCCCCCAGGGCTTTGATGCGGTCGCAGGTGCCATAGATATCGTCGACCCCGAGGGCAATATGTCCATAGCCATCCCCCAACGTGTAGGAGCTGGTGCCCCAGTTGTGGGTCAGCTCAATCACTGCCCCCTCTGCTTCAGAGCCATAGCCCACAAAAGCCAGGGTAAATTCACCGCTGGGGAAGTCCTTGCGGCGCAGCAGAGTCATCCCCAACACATCACAATAAAAAGCCAAAGAGCGATCGAGATCGCCAACCCGGAGCATGGTGTGAAGCAGTCGCATAGGTCATCATCCAACAGTTGATAGGGTCTATCTTAACGGCTATCTTTCTAAGCTCCCAAGGACTTCTGGGATCCCTGAAATCAGTCCCCCCAGCGCAGATGGGCAGAAGATGAAACATGTAAGGGGGTGAGATCTTATCAGCAAGAGGAGGGCTTCAGCCGCACTTGATGGATATGTTCTTGCCTCCGCTGGCCTCGTTCGTTTCAGACCTGTGCCTTCTGCCGTTCCACAGGCTTTTCTCCAAGCACAGGCTCGGGATCCTGCGATTTTTGCTGACTGGGGATCGGGGTTACAGGATCGGAGGAAGGGCTACTGCGAAAGACCAATAGCGTCGAGCCAATCACAACACCTGCGCCGATAATGACCGCAAGGGTCGGGATCTCCTGAAACCAAATAAATCCAATGGCAATCGCCCAGAACATTTTGGTGTAGGTGATGGGGGCGATGGTTGCCGGGGATGCATGGTAGAAGGCCCGTACTGTTAAGTACTGACAACATCCTGAGGCCAAGCCCATGGCAATCAACCCGATCCATTGGGGGCCAGTGGGATTGACCCACGAAAACGCTAGGGTTGGCACCATCATCAAAGCCGAGATAGCCAAAGTCCAAAATGTGATGGCAATAGAGGCTTCTGTTCTGGAGAGTCGCCGCTGCAAGATCATTGTCATGGCGCTAAAAAAGCTAGCTCCCAAAGCTAATCCAGCCCCTAATAGGGATCCATTACCGCTGGGTTGCACCATCAATAGAATGCCCCCCAGACCAATAAGAACCGCAATCCACTCAACCCGCCGTACCCGTTCTCCAGTAAATGGCAGAGCTAGCATCGTCACAATCAGGGGCTGGGTAAAGGCAATAGCCGTTACATCTGCCAATGGCATCATGCTATAGGCAGCAAAAAAACCGAATAGCACCGTCATGAAGACAACAGCGAGCAAGATCTGCTCCACAACTCTGCGGGTTCTGAGTAACTTGACACCCCCTAGAGTCTGGAGTAGTACGGCTAGTGGAATTAGAGCCAGACTATTGCGAAAGAAAACGATCTGATTGATAGGAAAAAGGGCAGATTGCGCCTTAACCACCCCATTCAGAATGGAGAAGAGGGCAATGCCGCACATCATCAATATCAAGCCTTTTCGGGGGCTTCGAAGAGTTTGAGTAGCGACCTCAGTCTCCTTTGTCAAGGTTGTCATGATCTATTGACTCCATGTGCAAAATATATCGACTCACCCTCTGACCTTGCCCAATCTGAATATCTTTTTGCAGTGATCACATTTTTAATGGGATCCCATTGGATTCTCAGAGAAGATCTGGTGATTCCCAAAGACAAGATCCAACAAGCAAAACCAGATGTGAGTTAAACCTAAAAAGCCAGTGAAAAGTGTGAATATACTCCCCACTGACCTCAATAAATGGATCCAATACATGGATCCGAGCAGTAACTTTATCAGGACGCCACTTTCTCCAATACCCTGTTTTTCTCCAGGCAGGAGATCACCTCACTTGTGGACATGATGTCCCCAAAGGTTAGATAGAAAGCGATCAGAGAGGCATTGTGTTCTTCATCATTGGCAGCGGCATTGGCATCGGTGATCATGATGGTTTTGAAGTTAAGCATCATGGCATCACGTGCTGTGGATTCGCAGCAGATATTGGTGACAGTGCCCGTGATCAGCAGGGTGTCATACCCTTGGGCTTGGAGCCGTTCGGCCAGATCAGAGGATTCCTGAATAAAGGCAGAGAAGCGTTTCTTGAGGACGATCTCATCTTCGGGTTTGACCTGCAAATCGGCCCAGATCTGGTGACCCAAAGTGTTCTCAGACATGGAACTGATTCGCTTGGCCCGCCGTTCAGGGGTTGAGTAGTCATGCAAGATCGACCAAGTGGTCAGGCACTCTTCATCATGAGTATTTTTGATCCAAAAAACCTTGCCACCTGTCTCCCGGACTTTTGCAGCCAGTGTATTGACATTGGGAACGATTGAAGCAGCTTCCTCACACAGGGCATGAGCCACTCCCGGCATCATGAATCCATTTTGGAGATCCACCACAATCAGGGCAGTACGAGAGGGATCCAAATCGGCAAAGGGATGGGCGGATCCCCGGCGGGTAATGACTCGGTCGATAACACTTTGTGGAATGTTGACGGTATGCATTGTGTTCTCCTTGGAATTTTGAATAGTCTCTTCGGTGAACAGAGTAGATAGGCAGCAGATCCAAAAGGATGAAGCGATAAAAGCCTATCTACCCCAACAGATCTCAGTCTTTCAATTCTCAGTCTTTCAACGGTTCAATCACAAGCCACTCACAAGGCAAATAACCAAGTTTGACAAGCAGAGGATTAGGCCACCAATGAGGGCTTGCGCAGATGCCAATCGGTATCTTGCTGGTAGGCATCCCCAACTTTGAGAATGCGACCTTCTCCAAAGGGTCTGCCCTGAATTTGGAGACCAATCGGCAGACCATTGCTATCAAAGCCACAAGGGAGGCTGACAGAAGGCAGTCCCAAGTAGTTGATGGGGCGGGTGTTGACGGAGACATGGCCGA
The DNA here is from genome assembly GCA_050330615.1 of Cyanophyceae cyanobacterium. Lineage (GTDB taxonomy): Bacteria > Cyanobacteriota > Cyanobacteriia > Thermostichales > Thermostichaceae > JAAUUM01. Next base: position 3,024 of record JBHJNR010000145.1, on the reverse strand, counting down.
AGGCTTCGATGGCCCCTTCGGTGCCGGCATCAATATCCGTTGCAGCCAAGGTGGGGGTTTTGGCCCGCAGGGTGGGGGTGGCGAAGACGTCGCACTTGGAGAACACTTCATTGGCAACTGCCCGGAGGATCGGGCCACGGCGATTAAGCGCTTCTAGGTAATAGACCGCAGGGATCCCGTAGCCACCATAGAGTCGGGCATTCAGATGCACCGCATAGTCCTGAGGTCGTTCCCGCATCCACTGGGCATGAATGGTGCCGCCCTCACAGCGAGACACGATCGCCCCGTAGGTGGAGATGGCATCCATGTAAGGCAGGGTGACAGGGACAATCACAGCCCCTCTGGCTTTGAGCACATCCATAGCCGCCTGGAAGGCTTTGTCCAGTTCCTCGTCGATGTCATCAAAGAAGTAATTGGTGGGCACTCCAATCCGCAATCCTTGGACATTGCCATCCAGTTGAGCCTCATAGTCGGGCACGGGCTCGGTGGAGGCGGTCGGATCCAGGGGATCCTGTCCAGAAATGACAGTCATGATGCGGGCACAATCTCGGGCGGTGCGGGCCAATGGCCCCACATTGTCAGCCGAGAAGGAGAGCGGCATTACCCCATAGCGGGACACGCGAGTTTGGGTGCCTTTGATGCCCGTGACGCCACAGATGGCTGCGGGCAGCCGAATGGATCCCCCGGTGTCGGATCCCAGAGCGGCGTAGACAAAGCGAGCCGCCACCGCAGCCCCCGAACCAGAGGAGGATCCCCCGGTGCAGTAGTCCAATGACCACGGGTTGTGGCAGTGGCCAAAGTGGCGATTGTGTCCGGTGGGGTTTTGGGCAAACTCCGCCATGTTGAGGCCACCCATCGTCAAAGATCCAGCCTCATGCAGGCGGTTGATCACGGTTGCCGTATAAGTTGGCTTAAAGTCTTTGCGGATTAGGGAGCCACAGGTGCAGGGCTTACCCGCTTGGTAATACATATCCTTGTGGGCAAGGGGGATACCATGCAGGGATCCCAGGCTCTTGCCAGCTTTGGACATCTGATCGAGTGCTGCGGCTCTTTCCAGAGAGGCTTCTTTTTCTAGCCAGATCGCCGAATTCACACTTTTGTCTGCGGATTCAAAGGCGGCAAAAGCAGCCTCTGTCAATTCGACCGAGGTGACCTCACCACTCTGCACCAGCGCAGCAGCTTCAACGAGTGAGAGTTCATTCAGTTTGGTACTGGAGGCGGTAGCAATTGTCATGAGAGCACTTCCTTCACTTCAAGTAAGACGGCTTCAAAGGCAGCGGGCTCATTCTCAAACTCTGGGATCCCGCGCTGTCTCTCAAATCCGCTGATCACGGTGTCCATGGCTGCTGCCATCTCAAGGGCAGTGGCATTGGGGGGCTCAACAGCAGACCAAGCGGCTGACGTGAGCTGCATCACCTGTTCAATGGGTGGCTGATTATTGGCGCTGACATCTGGCATAAAAGACTCTTGCATCCTGACGTTTTGCATGAATCGAATTCAATTAGTTTAATTGACCTCTTTCTTCCTTAATCTGTTTGTAGCGAGAGCTACGGTCTTTTGCTGAACGGCAAGCAAGGGTTTTTATGGGCCCATTAGAAACATCAATAGGCCATGCAAATGTTGGTGGTCTTATTTCAAGCGGGCTAAGGGATCCCTTCACCGCTGTCCTGTCTCAGCCCAGATCTCCTAAGGCATCTCGGAGCACCGCCAAGAGGGGATCCTGTTCTAGTCGGGCGCGATAGGTGTCAAACTCCAACTCCAGAGCCCGATGCAATGCACTCAGCGCCTCTTGCAGTTTTTCCTGTTGTACCAGGGTGCAGGCTTTTTGGTAATGGGCCTCGCCACTGTTGGGATCCCAGGCCAAAGCCCGGTCAAAATCCTCAATGGCCAAGGCGTCAAACCCGAGTTCTCCCATAGCAATGCCCCGATAGATCCAGAGGCGGGGTTGCTTCGGATCCAGCTCCAGCGAACGATCCAGGCTTTCCACTGCCTCCATCAAAGATCGCTGTCGCAACTGGCCGATGCCTTGGCTAGCCCATACCTGCGCTTGCTGGGGATCCCGACTGAGGGACTGAGCATAGCTATCGAGGGCGTCATCGGGGCGATCGAGCTTGCTCAACACTAGCCCCCGGCGATACCAGATCTCAGGGTCGGCGGCATTGAGAGCCAAGGCTTTGTCATAGCTGGCCAGGGATCCCTCTAGATCCCCGAGGCGGGCCAAGGTCAGGCCGTGGCCAAACCAGGTTTCGGGGCTATCGGGGCCGAGGGTGAGGGCGCGCTCGTAAGCAAGGCGGGCTTCCGTCAGCCGATCCAGTTGGCGCAGACAGTTGGCCCGATTGAAACAGGCCACAAAGAAATCCGGCTGTTGTCGCAGCGCTTGCTCAAAACTCTGGAGCGCCTCTTGAAATCGACCTTGATCTTCTAATATCAACCCCCGATTGTTCCAGGCTTCCACCAAACCCGGATCCTGAGCCAATGCTTGGTCATAGGATGCCAATGCTGCTGCGGGATCCCCGGCATTTTCTCGCCGCACTGCCTCGTTGTAGTGGTCGATGGCTGTGATGTCAGGCTCAAGATCACTCTCTCCCGTTGCAGCCGCCCCAGTTACAGCCGCTAACTCTGGCTCTACTGAGGGATCCAGTGGTTCCTGCCCTTGTGGACGGAGTGCCTTAGATGGCCAGAGCCGCCAGCCCACCCAGCCGACCAGCCCTAACAGGGATAGGGCAATCAAGAGCTGGCTGGTGAGATCAAGAGTGTTCACGATGGGATCCGCCTCAGGTCAGTTTTTAGCGTATCGTCTTCCCTTTGCTTGTCCACCGCTAGCTTTTCGAGCGCATGGGAATGGATCCCGGATCAGGGGGCTAGGGTGGATAAAGAACGAGGGATCCCTGATGGTCAAAAAAGCTGATATTGGCAGCAAACGGCTGCAACTGAATCTTGACACAGGGGGATCCCTAGCCTTCAGGTAGACTGCTGCTATTGCTCCGCTCCAACCCTCAATGCCCTACGACAACCTCTGTAAAT
>JBHJNR010000144.1:0-12238 GCA_050330615.1 Cyanophyceae cyanobacterium | reverse complement strand
GGGCAGATCGTCCACCGTTTGGCTCATCCACGCCGCCAGAATCGGATCCAGCTCCAGGTCTCCGGCTTGGTATAACACTCTGGCCCGATGAAACAGCCGATCTTGGACAAATCGAGCCGCCAGACTCTTGGGGTGCTGATAGACCTGGGTATACATGAAATAGCGCACCACCAGATAGTGCTCAATTGGGCCTAATCCCTTGCGGGCAGAGATCTTCAGGGATCCCGTGTCGGGGTCGTAGTCCATGACGGTGAGGATGCGATCCAGATCGAGACGGCCATATTGCGCCCCGGTGAGCAAGCTATCCCGCAGTAAATAGTCGAGCCGATCGCAGTCCAATTGGCTGGAGACCAACTGTCCCACCACCGGCAACGAGAAGGTCTTTTGTACCACCTGCTGCATCTGCTCCGGCAGGCTGGGGTCATACTCACTCAACAGCTGAGCAATGCTCGGATCTTCAGCAATGATGCGACGAGTCCAATGTTCGTGATGACAGCCAAACATCTCCTCTCCGGCATGGCTAAAGGGACTATGGCCAATATCGTGCAAAAGGGCGGAAGCCAGTACTAGAGCGCGATAGGGTCGGAGGTCGCTGTGGCGTTTGGCCATTTTGTCGAAGACGCGACGGGCGGTATGCAGCACCCCCACCGAATGGGTAAACCGGGATCCCTCGGCCCCATGAAAGGTAAAGGAGGCGGCATCCAACTGACGAATCCGGCGCAACCGTTGAAACGGCGGCGTATCGATCAGCCGGATCAACAGGGCTTCGGTGGAGTCTCCCCCATCCAGACTGATCGCCCCATGCAGCGGGTCGTGGTAGGTGCGGGATTTGCAGAAACGCAGTGCCATAACAGGGATCCCGAGGGTCAAGACAAGTCATATTCGCCTCTTCAACCATAGCTAAATTCTCGTCCTTGGCCCCCCTGTTGGGATCCCGGTGGCTGTGTCAGACTTTTAGAGTGTGATTTTTCATCTCTGGACTTCCTGCCCATGCCTGCTGATCTGCCCGCCATCCCTGATGTTATTGATGAAGCCCGGTTGCTGGAGATGTGTGAGCAGGGGGTCAAGTTTGCCCTGGCCGCTGGAGCTGACCAAGCGGAAGTCTTCGCCAGTTCGGGCCGCGAGACGGAGGTAGCTTTCGAGAAAAACGACCTCAACCTGACCAGCATTCTCTCGGAGACGATCTTCGGGATCCGGGTGTTTAGCCAGGGACGCTTGGGTTTTGCCACCTCTAATAACCCCGACGATTTGGCAGATGTTGCTGCCGAAGCGGTCACACTAGCTAAAGCTTCTCTTGCCGATCCCCTCAATGGGTTGCCGGAACCTCAACCACTGCCCGCCTATTCGGCGGAGATTGACTTGAAACTGCTGCAATTGGATCCCGCCACCTTGACTGAGCTGGGATCCGAATTGTTGGAGCAAGTCCGCAGCCGGGATCCCCGTATCACCATCGACAGCGGGGCGGTGGGGGTGAGTGCGGATGTCTCTGCCATTGCCTCTTCCTTGGGGATCCGGGCCAGTTGCACCAGTGCCGAGGCCGATGGCTACCTGTTTGGCATGGCCATTGATGGCGAAGAGGTGGGCAGCTTTGCCTACGATGGCGACAGTGTGCAGCAGGCCGATCAACTGCGGGGCAAGCTGGAGATCGCCTTTGATCGGTTTGTGGAAAAGTGCGTCGGGGCCTTGGGGGCTCGGCATGGGGAGAGCTTTCGGGGGCCGATCATCATTCCTGCCGATACCGTCGGTGAGTTTCTCGGGGATCTGATCGCGGTGCTGGGGGCGGATATGGTGCGCAAGGGCAAAAGTCCCCTGGCGGATAAGCTGGGCCAATTGATCGCCAGCCCCCTGCTCACCTTGGTGGAAGGGGGAGCCGGCTTGCCGGGATATCCCCTGGATCCGTTTGATCGAGAAGGGATCCCTCGCCAGTTGACGCCGCTGCTGAATGAAGGCGTACTCTGCAACTTCTTGTACAACGGCTATGAAGCCCGCTCAGCCGGGATCCTCTCCAACGGTCATGCCAGCGGTGGGGCGGGATCCCTGCCTGGGGTGGGGCCAGCCTGTTTGCAAATGGCTCCAGGTCAGTCGCCGCTGGCGGATCTCTACCAAGTGGACAAAGGGATCCTGGTGACTCGCTTTTCGGGCAGCAGCAACCCGATCACGGGGGATTTTTCGGGGGTGGTGAAGGGAGGGTTCTTGCTCAAGGCGGGGGAACGGATCCCTGTGATGGAGACCACGCTGGCGGGCAATCTCTACGACTGCCTCAAAAACATCTCGATGGTGTCACAAGAGATCAGCGTCTTTGGGGGGACAACCGCCTTCCCCGCTATCCGCATTGAGGATGTGTCGATTACAGCGGGCTAAGGTGCTGGTTTGACTATATGTAAACTAAGTAAATCAGCTTTTATCTCTTGTTCTCTTAGGGTAACTATCGCTTGAGATGAGATGCTAGGGCTCTCCTGGAAACGTGGTGGCGTTGCTGCATCGAGTTCACTGAGATCCTTGCCCAGACAGAGGTTGACACTGCAAGCTTCTTGTGAGCATTCCTTATGCAACTGCTGTTCATTAGCAATCAGTAGGTTTTAGACAGCCCTCATCCCAGCTAGTTTCTCGGCAATTGCAGTGCGTTTTTCATCAGTCAAGGTCATCGTCATCGTGTATTCTCCTTAATAGCAACTTGATCTTAATCTTGCTTCTGATCACGACCCTAATAGATGATTGTTTTATTTCCTAAATGAATTGATGGAGTCTAGACAAATTGATTCAAATTGATACAGAAGCAAGCGAGAAATGGGAAATTCATCTAAGTTAGTGCAGCCAGTTCACTAATTATTTAACACAATACGACTACTATGCGAAGGATTGGCTATCACCCTAGATCCCTCTAAATTCCCCTTAAGAAGAGGGACTTTGGGTAGAATTTTTCCCTTCTCAGTTGCGCTTTAAGTACCTTCGGCTCTCCCGGTTGTATAGCCTTTGCCTGCGCTGTTTTGATAGCATCTTACTTCGCCAACAGATTGATGATCATTATCACACCAAGATTGATCTCGCCCTCTCAGGACTAGGGTCATCACAGGACAGATAAATCTTGCTGCTGAATCCACCGGATAGTGATATTCAGAGGATCCAGGAATCAGGGTGGTACCCGTTAAGAATACACATGCTGTAGGTCATCCAGAAGGCTCACAACCCCTGCATGGCCGCTCGGGTGGCGGAGGCAATTCCCTGGTCGGTGGCGCGGGGAATGTGGAAATAGCGTCCACCTCCCACTTGGGCCAATTCTGCCGTGAATCCCGATGTGACAAACTTGCTTTGGGAGTCGATCAGTAGGAACCGGATCCCTAAGGCTCGAACCCGAGTGGCGATATCCCGTAACTCTTGTTTCACATCCGGCTTGGGATCCCCCTCTTGGGCGGTGCCCAGGGATCGACTGAGGGAGATATTACCCCGGCCATCCGTCAGCGCCACCAACATCACCTGTCCCACATCCCCGGACGACAGGGCATTCACCCCCGTGCGTACCGCCAGGGTCAGGGCATGGGCAAACGGGGATCCCCCTCCACAGGGCAATGACTCCAGCCGTCGCCGCGCCAATTCAATCGACCGGGTGGGGGGCAACAGAATCTGAGCTTGCTCCCCCTGAAAGGAGATCAGGGCTACTTTATCCCGGTTTTGGTAGGCCCCGGTCAATAACTGCAACACTGCTCCCTTGGCGGATTGCATCCGGTTGAGGGCCATCGAACCCGATGCATCCACCACAAAGATCACCAGGGATCCCGCTTTACGAGCCAGTCGCTTGGCCCGGATATCTGGCTGCTCCACAATCACATTGCGGTCGGGGTGGCGCTGGCGGCGGGCTTTTTGATAGGGGGCAGCAGCCCGCAAAGTGGCGTCCACCGCAATGCGAGGATTGGATCCCTGGGGTAAGACTGGCTTGATATAGCGGCCCCGATCCTGGCTATAGACCAAGCTCCGGGATCCCGATTTGCCCTGCTGATTAAGGGATTGGGCAAACATCAATAGGTCAGGATCCAACCAGACGCTCTCCGCCTCAAAGATAAATTCCTCGGGGATCTGGTTAGAGTCAGACTCTTGTTCCGGCTGATCTGGGGTCTTATCTTCCGGTTGCTCCGGTTCCTCTGACTCTGAGTTGTCTTGATTTTGATTGCCTTGATCTTGGGGCTGCTCGGGTGGGGGTGGCGGTGGCATTTGATCAGGATCCAAGCGTGAGCGGGGGATCAATACCAACTGAGCCGCCTGTTGCAGATCATCTGGCTCCAAAAAGTCTCGCCCTTCCAACGCTGCCAGCGCCTTAGCCACCTTGAGGGCAAAGAGCTCCCCCCGATGTCCCTGGATCTGGCCCCGAATCGCTTCTTCCACCAAATAGCGAATCTGCTGTGGTTTGACCCGGACTCGCCCCAGCCATTCTCGCGCCAAGACGATCTGGGTTCTCATGTCATCCAGATCGGCGGTGTATTCGGTCAAGAACTGAGCGGGGTTATCAGCAAAGCGAGACACCCGATTCACCACCTCTAAGCGATCATCGAGGGTCATCTGATTTTCGGCGGGCAACACCACCGCCATTCGGTCGAGCAAGTGGGTACGCAGGGATCCCTCTTCGGGGTTAAACGTCGCGATCAGTAGAGGGCGACAAGGGTGCTCCAGGCTGATCCCCTCCCGCTCGATCCGGTTCACCCCTTCGCTCACCACCGTCAGCAATAGGTTGGAGATCTCGTCATCCAGCAGGTTCATTTCATCTACATACAGCACCCCCCGGTGGGCCGCCGCCAGCAATCCCGGCTGAAAGACTGGATCCCCTGTTTTGACGGACTCGCTAACATCAATGGATCCCATCAGCCGATCGGCGGTCACCCCCAGGGGGATTTGCACAAAGGGAGCTGGAATCACCTGTTGTGGCGGGCTAGAAGCTGCATACTGCTCCTGAGTCTCCGCTGTCCAGGTGGCAGGTTGGGTCGGATCCTCATTACACCAGGATCCCTGGATGATATCGATAGGGGGCAATAGGGCATGGATCCCTCGCGCCATCACGGATTTGGCTGTTCCCCTTCGTCCAGCGATGGCGATCCCCCCCAGACTGGGATCCACCGCTCCCAACAGCAACGCTAACTTAAGAGCTTGTTGCCCCACCACCGCCGTGATAGGAAAATCGCCAGTACGAGCAAAGAGGGTGGTAGACATGGGGTCAGACAACTGCGCAAAGGACAAAACAGCACGCTGGGGAGGGATCCCTAAGGAGTGCTGTTCTTATTATCGGTGAACCTTTGGCTCTATTGAGGCCTTTTGGTTAGAGGTCAGGGATCTGCATCTATTACCCGATAAGAGGTAAGTCAAAGCACCTGAAAGCCTGATCTAAAAGCGGCTCCAGGCCCGCAGCCATTCTTGGATCGTCTCTTGCCAGCCCAACACTTGCTCTGGTTCTGAAATGGCAGTGGTCGCAAGGGCAGACAGACCGGGATCTGCCTCCTGTACCTCCCAGAGCCTGACACTAGAGGATCCCTGGGCGGCTGGAACCTGATGGGAGTTGGCCCTTGAGATATAGTCTTTGGCCGATCCATAAACGGGTGGCGAAATCAACAACTGTGTATTGAGCTTGACGTTGATCTCGTCCATCCACGTTACTGCTGCTACAGACTTACCAAACAGAGAGATTTTGCCCGGATCCTGAGGATCGGCATTGAGCAAAATGGTAGATCCATAGTGAATAGCCATGGTCAAACGGACTTGGGGGTAGGAGAGTTGTTGGAGCGCCACATTCAGTCCTTGTACAGAGGCTTGTAACGCCAGAGCCGTCTGTACAGCTTGTCGGATTCCTAACTCTGGAGAATCTTTGAGCCCAAACAAGGCCAAGCTTCGTAAACCGTTTTGGCCTCCTAAGGTGCCTTGGTATTGCTGAACCAATGTCCCCATTTGGTTATAGAAACGGCCTAGGGTGTAGACGATGTCATACGGAAAATTCTTTTCATCAAAATCCGAGATGCCGCGCAATGAGATCGCCAAGATGGCTGCATCAGCCTGTCTGCCAATGGTGCGAGCCTGGAGCTGATTCTTGGCTACATCAATATCGGCACTATCCAATACCAACCGCTGTACCGCAATATCTCCCGTGATACGAGTCTGGCAGGCCAAGCGGATGTGAACAGGAAGATCCAACCGCCCGGCTAGGGCTTTTTCAGCCGAAGTCATAAGGCGACAATTTTCGCTTCCTTCCAAGATCATGATCCGACAGGTGGAACAGGAGGCATTGCCCCCGCAGGCATGGGGGTGAGGAACGTTTGCCGCCAGCAAGCTTTCTAGGACGCTGGAGTGAGCCTTAGCCTCAATAACGATGTTGTCAGGACGACACAGGATGTGAGACATGACTAGACATTGGGGCTAGTTGAGGAAAATGCAAGCAGAGGTATTTTAACTCTAGACTATTCTGCCAAAGATGACTGAGTTTCAATTGTCGGGGTCAGGGCAAACGCATACTCAGGAGGCCAATAAGAGGGAGAGATAGTCGTTGTCCCATCCGGCTTTGAGACGTTGAGCCTTGATGCCGCCCTTGGAGGTAGTCTCTTGGCGCAATAGATGGAGCGCCACATGACGAACCAACGCCAGATTCTCGGGCGCATGGTCTTTGCGCACCCGTGAAGCATCTTCCTCAAACCTCACTCTCCACCCTCTGGTGATCGTTTGCCCTGTAAACCCATCAGATTTTGGGATCCTTGCCCAAGATCGTGTGATAATCTCATCTAAAAAGTCATCTATCGAGTCGAGATAGTCAGGCTTATGGCAAAATCCACCATCGCCTACTGGAATACCCTGAGTCCAGATCAAGCCTGGGATCCCATTGCAGGGCTAGAAGGTGTGGCAGAAGAACTGACCCTGAGTATCGATCCGGTGTCGGGTGAGTATACCCGTCTGACCCGCTTTCATCCGGGAGCCGACACAACTGCTTTTGGCCCCAAAAGTCACGCCTACCCAGAAGAAGTCTTTATCATTAGCGGTCGTCTTTACGATCAAGCATTTGATAGGTGGCTGGAGGCGGGTGATTATGCCAGTCGCCCCCCCGGAGAAGTGCATGGCCCGTTTAGAACGGAAGAGGGATGTCTGGTGCTGGAGCTCTCTTTCCCCAATAAAACGGCTGAATAATCAGGCGACACCTTTCGGCCACAAAGGAACCCCGCCAAATAGATGACGGGGCTAAAGATTGACGATGCCAGAGCAGTGATTAGACCGTCGCGGGGATAAAGGTGAGGGAGGCTGAGTTCATGCAATAGCGCTGGCCGGTGGGGCGGGGGCCATCGTTAAAGACATGACCCAAGTGACCACCGCAGTTGGAACAATGAACTTCGGTGCGCGGCAGGATCAATTTCCAATCGGTCTTGGTGCCCACTGCTGTGGCAGAGATCGGCTCCCAAAAACTGGGCCAACCTGTCCCACTGTCAAATTTGGCCTCAGAGCTGAATAGCTCCTGACCACAGCCCGCACACGCATAGATGCCATCGGCTTTATTGTCATGCAGATCATTTTGAAAAGGTGGTTCTGTCCCCTCCTGCCGCAAGACCCGATATTGCATAGGGGTCAGGATCTCTCTCCATTCAGCATCGGTCTTGGTATACGAATAGGTCTGAGTGGACATGGTAGATTCCTCAAGTTGACTGGTCTGTGCTTGGGCAAGAGTCTGCTTACAGCCTCCCACAAGCCCGGATCCCAAGATGAGGGCGGTCTGTTGAAGGGCTTGACGTCTGGTGAGTGACATGAACTCAACCTCATGGGCATAGCTTTACTTATAGTCGTTCGGGAACTCGATTTGGATTGAGCCAGCCAGGGCAAACATCCCCTCATTAGCCCCCAGTCACCCTATGCTAATAATCTTAACACTCTATGTTAATAATCTTAATGCTTCTCAATGGTAGTGCAGCCCTGAGTCCTAAAGTCTTCACTTGACTCTCCAGTTGAGTGGAGACTTTAGGATCAGAACAACCTTTACACAGGCATTGCCATGACCACTCATCATCTGACCATCCCCAAACTCGCTTGCGGAGCCTGTGTGGCCACCGTCACCAAAACGGTACAAAGTCTGGATGTGTCCGCCCAAGTCCAAGGGGATCCCGCTACCAAAGCAGTGGTGATCACCTCCAGCCTGCCGGAAGTGCAGATTCGGGAAGCTCTCAGCCAGGTGGGCTATCCCGCCGCTTGATGGCTTGTCCTAACTGGATATGCGTGACACGCCTTCCTTGGATCCCTCAGTTTGGAGTTTCTGATTATGTCCACTTTGTCGCCTCGTTCTCAGTTGCCAGGTGCTCGGTTACCGAGTTCTGGGGCCAAGCAGTCTGATGCCCTGCTGTTGGGATTACAAGGGATGAGCTGCGCCGCCTGCGCCCAGTCCATCGAAAAAGCTCTGGGATCCGTGGCGGGGGTGAAAACGGTATCGGTCAACTTTGCCAGTGAGCAGGCCACCATTACAGCGGATCCTCAACGGGTATCGGTAGAGCAACTCCAGCAGGCGGTGGCAGCCGCAGGGTATCAGGCCTATCTCGTGTCAGGGGATCCCTTAGAGGCGGATGAAGCTGAACGCTCAGCCCGCTATGCCCATATCAAAGACCTGCGCCAAAAAGTGACGGTTGGGGTAGTCATCTCCACCGTGATGATGATCGGCGGGTTGCCCATGATGACAGGGTTTCATATTCCAGGGATCCCGGCTTGGCTGCATAACTCCTGGCTGCAATTAGGGCTGACCATTCCGGTGCAGTTTTGGGTGGGGCGGTCTTTCTATCGGGCGGCTTGGAGCGCGCTGCAACGCCGGACTGCGGATATGAATACGCTGGTGGTGTTGGGGACGACGGCGGCTTTTGGCTATTCGCTGATCCCGACAATGGCACCCCAATGGTTTCGCGATCAAGGGCTATCGCCGGATGTCTATTACGAAGTCTCGGTGGTGGTAATCACGCTGGTGCTGTTGGGCAGATTACTGGAGAGTCGGGCCAAAGGGGAAACCTCCGATGCGATTCGGTCGCTGCTGGGGTTACAGGCTAAAACCGCTCGGGTGATTAAAGATGGACAAGAACAGGAGATTCCGCTGGCGGAGGTACAACTGGGGGATCTGTTGCGAGTTCGCCCCGGTGAAAAAGTGCCCACCGATGGGGTGATTACTGAGGGATCCTCGACGGTGGATGAGGCGATGGTAACTGGCGAGAGTTTTCCGGTGGTCAAGGGGACCGGAGCCGAGGTGATCGGGGCTACCCTCAACCAAACCGGCACCTTTGTGATGCGGGCCACACGGGTAGGGCGAGAGACGCTATTGGCCCAGATCATTCAGATGGTGCAGCAGGCTCAGGGATCCAAGGCTCCTATTCAGCAGTTGGCGGATCAGGTAACGAGCTGGTTTGTGCCGGTGGTGCTAGGAATCGCAGTCCTCACCTTTGTGTTGTGGCTGAGCTTGGCGGGCAATCTCACCCTGGCCATGATTAATACGGTGGCAGTGCTGATCATCGCCTGTCCCTGTGCCTTGGGGTTGGCCACTCCCACATCGATCATGGTGGGCACAGGCAAGGGGGCAGAGCATGGCATCTTGATCAAAGGAGGGGGAAGCCTGGAATTGGCCCACCGGATCCAAACCTTGGTGCTAGACAAAACGGGTACCCTGACCCAGGGCAAACCCATCGTGACGGATGTCCAGGTGGTGGATGCAGCACGGGTGGAATCTATCGCCCCAGCTCAGACGGGATCCCTTTCTTTGCTTCAGGTCGCCGCTGCGGTCGAGCAGTATTCTGAGCATCCATTGGCCACGGCCATTATCAATGCAGTTGAGCAGCATCCCCAAGCACCCCGGATCCCTGTGGCCACTCACTTTCAATCGATTACGGGGGGGGGTGTCGAGGCGACTGTGGAGGGATCCCATGTCCAGATCGGTAGCCCCCATTGGATCCAATCCCAAGGGATTGAAGTCTCGACAGCTCTGCCCATTGCAGCTTGGGAAGAAGAGGGCAAAACGGTGGTGGGGGTGGTGATAGAGGGATCCCTGGCGGGATTGATCGCCATTGCCGACACGCTGAAACCCAGCTCTGCCCAGGCGGTCAAGCGGTTGCAAGATATGGGACTAGAGGTGGTGATGCTGACGGGAGACAATCCTCGCACCGCCCAAGCCATCGCCCGCCAACTGGGTATCTCACGGGTGATCGCCCAGGTCAAGCCCGACCAAAAAGCTCAAGAGGTGGGATCCCTGCAACAGCAAGGACAGATTGTGGCGATGGTGGGAGATGGCATCAATGATGCTCCCGCTCTGGCGGCGGCGGATGTGGGCATCGCCATTGGCACTGGCACAGATGTGGCCATTGCCGCCAGCGATCTGACGTTGATTTCGGGAGATCTACTTGGGGTGGCGACTGCCATCCAGCTCAGCCGCGCCACCATGAACAACATTCGCCAAAACCTGTTCTTCGCCTTTATTTACAACACCCTCGGGATCCCGATTGCCGCAGGGATCCTTTATCCATCTACAGGATGGTTGCTCAACCCCATCGTGGCAGGGGCGGCGATGGCCTTCAGCTCGGTTTCGGTGATCAGCAATGCCCTACGGCTAAGGCGCTGGAAGCCAAAGTGATTTTGCTAAAGCATTCCAGACGAAGATCCTTCAAGGTCTAGTACTCCTGGGTAGAGATCTGAATACCCTTGGGCAGCCAGGTAAGGGGCTTAAGCCCCTTGTTTACAGTTGGTAAACTTATGATGCCAAGGTCTAGACATCTGACTCAGGAATCCATACGGAAACGGATCCCGCCTGACAACCAAACGTACCCCAGCCCTCGTCGTTCGTGATGACGATTTCATCTCGGTATCCTAATAAATCTCGATAGCGAGCATTGGGCTTGCCCAGATACATATCTTTGAACCCATCACCACTATTGGTGAGAACAACAGCCATGCCACCTGGATGATCGCTATCTCCAAGCTTGACCCAGCCCAGTGTATTGGGATGATCAAAATAGTCATGTTGATCACCATAAGCGTGGTGCTTTCGAGCCTTCAGCATTTTATCAATCACCTCTCGATGACTATCGAGCCAAATCTCATACTCATTACCGTCGGGGCCACGATCTTTGTAGTGAGCCCCATAATAATCGGCATAAAACACGCAGGGATAGCCCTCATATCTCAGTAAAATCAGAGCATAAGCCAACGGTTTAAACCAGGCTTCCACCACCGACTCTAATTGTTGGAGAGGCTGAGAATCATGGTTATCCACCAGTGTCACAGCTAGGAGAGGTGAATGTCTCACCAGGGTGTTGTCAAAGATCTGGCGCAGATCATAGTCCTGACCTGATTTGCTGGCTTTGTGAAAGTTATGGTGCAGCGGCGCATCCAAGAGGGTGATCTTGCCCTGGGTTTGCTCAAAAAAGTTCAGCAAGTCTTTCACGTCATAAGACCAGTACTCACCCACAGCAAAAAGGTCTCTCTGAGTGTGCCGCTTAACATGTTCCATCCAAACAGAAAAAAACTCAGCCGAAACATGCTTAACGGCATCAAATCGAAAGCCATTGACACCTGTCGTGTTGGCATACCATTCTCCCCAATAGAGCATTTCACCACGGGTTTCAGGGTGAGAAAAATCTAAATCACAGCCCATCAAATAATCATAATTGGCATTTTCATCATCTACCTGCTGGTCAAACTGCTTGCCTTCAAATAAATAGATAGCATCTGCGGCATCATCGTAGGCGTTGTAGTCTATGGCATCAAAGTGCCACCAGTGCCATTCCATTGAGGAATACTTTCCTTGGCGTCCGGGAAAGGTGAAATGAGTCCAGGCTTCGATGGTTTGAGGATCCCCACTCGGTGCCAGCCGATTATGGGGGTTATGGGGCGTCGCGGTCAGCACCTCTTTTTCATCTGCCCCCATCCGGTGATTGAGCACGACATCAGCGTAGATGTGGATCCCTGCTGCCTGCGCCACCTGAATGGCTTCTAGGTACTCGTCTTTGGTACCGTACTTGGTGCGGACTGATCCCTTTTGGTCGAACTCGCCTAAGTCAAAGAGATCATAAACCCCGTAACCGTTGTCATAGCCGCCAACAGCTCCCTTGTAGGCTGGTGGCAACCACAGGGCAGTGAACCCTCGCTCTGCCAGATTCTGAGCTTCAGTCTTCACTTGGTTCCACAATTGGCCATCGGCTGAGCTGTACCAGTGAAAATACTGCATCATTACGCCTGAAACCATACCAGACTCCTGGTGAATCAACTG
>JBHJNR010000143.1:0-3696 GCA_050330615.1 Cyanophyceae cyanobacterium | reverse complement strand
CCCCTCCTGGTAAAACTTCAAAATTCAACACATGACTCAACCTATTGAGATAGCTTCTCGCGGGATCCTTTTTCTTTCTTTTAAGCTGCGGCTGCGGGATGTTCACGCGTGATGTTCAGTGGTATGGGAGCAGGCCAAGGCTGTTTATCCTTCCTGTAGGACAAGAGGGCTGAGCTGACGATGAGTATCATTTCAACCATTGCAATCTCCGGCCTAAACTCCGGTCTTTCTGCTGGGATCCTGATGGGGCTGGGGTTGGCCTTGTCCCAGACGGTGATAGCGAGTGCTGCCTTCCCAACTGCTGCTGTCCAGATCGCCCAAGGGATCCCGGAGGATTGGAAATTGGCCGATTATGTGGGCTCTTTAGATGGGCACAGCCATCCCATTCAGCAGCTGATTTCCAGCCCAGATGGTCGTTATCTGTTGGGTCTGACCGAGTATGAAATGGTGCTCTGGGATGTAGAGATACAGGAGCTGGTGCGGTTCTTTCCTGGCCATACGGCGGAGTTGGGGTTTGAGGAGTTTGACCGTTTGGATTTTCCGGCCCGGAGGGCGGCTTTTTCAACCGATGGGCGATTCATTGTCAGCGTTTTTGACAATGGTGGGCTGGGAACGGCGGAAAGCCTTCTGATCTGGGATATCGCCAGTGGATCCAAGCAGCCTTTGGGGACTTTCCAGAGCTGTCGGGCGGTGGCAGTCGCAGCAGATCGGATGGCCACTGCTTGTGATGATGGGGTGCAGCTTTGGGATTTATCAACGGGCACCGAGCAGTCGCGGATCTATAGCTTCGCTGAAGGGGGCCGACCCGTGGAGACCTTGGCCCTGAGTCCCGATAGTCGCATCCTAGCCACGGCAGATCTGAATGCAACCGGCGGGCTAGAGGGCGAAGATGGCACACGGATCCGACTCTGGCAATGGGGGAAGCAGGGTGTAGATCCCTTGGGGGAACTGAGCGGACATAGCGGCGATGTTCATCAATTGGCGTTCTCGCCGGATCAGCGATATCTGATCAGTACCGGATTTGATCAACAGGCCATCGTCTGGGGCTGGCAAGCAGGGCAGTCGATCGCTGAGCTGGATTATGGCGGTGCAGAAAGTCCGTTGGTTTCTCTGGTAGTCAGTCCTGATGCGCAACTGCTGGTGGGGGATTTTAGGGCAGGAGAGATGCTTCAACTCCCGACATTGGCTGTGGTGCGGGATGTGTTGATCCCACGGGCTGGGGGATTCTCGGCTTACAGCTTTGTCAATCAGGGTCAAGAGTTGGCATGGGCTGGACAGCCACCGACTTTTGCCAATCCTGTGGTGCAATTATTCTCTTCCAATGCTGAGAGCTGGCCAGGACTACCCCCTGAGCGGGCTGCTTTTCGGGAGCTAGAGCTCAAAGTTTACTGGAATTATCCCCTCGATGGCCCCCACAACGCCTTCTTTGGCCAGGATCCTGAGATGGTGGCTCAATTGGGGGTGGTGCCCTTGGAATTGCTGGGGGGTGGGGGATCCCCTGAGGATCCTGAGATTGAGACAGAGGTGGTGGAGTCAACCGCCCAGCGGCATGTGGTCACGGTGTCGGTACTGGGGATCCCGGATGATTCGGTCGCTAATATCCGCTATCGAGTTGAGTTGGCTCCCTATGGATCGGAGGGATCCTGGAAGGTGATATGGGCCGGAGAACACTACCAATGTCAGCCCAATCGGGGGCAGCAAACATGGGGAGTAGAGCTTTGCCGGTAAATTAACTCAGTAAATTAACTCAGTCCATCAGGTTAGATCTGGGTGTTCAACTTCCTCTAGGCACTCACCTGGGCACTGGCAGAATCGCGGATATGCTGCAACGTCAGCACCCCCACAACGGATCCCCCCTCAAGTACAGTTAAAGCCCCAGCGCCAGTTCTCAGCAACAGGGACAAGGCTTGCCGCAGGTTGTCATGTCGCTCGATGGTGGGATCCCCGTTTTGGCTATAGGCATGGGGGATATCGATCATGGCGCTTTCCACTCGCAACAGGCTGAGCTGACGCACCATATCCTCAGCCCCCATCAGCTCATGCACAAAGGGATCCGCCGGTTGGGTCAGTACCTGAAAGGGCGTGTCGTACTGCACGATCTCCCCTTGCCGCAAAATCAGAATCCGATCCGCCAATCGCAGGGCCTCTTCCACATCGTGGGAAACAAACAAAATCGTCTTATGCAATTGCTGCTGAAGCCGCAACATCTCTGCTTGCAGGTCGGCACGGGTGATGGCATCAATGGCCCCAAATGGCTCATCCATCAACATTACCGCCGGATCCCCTGCCAGGGCACGGGCTAGCCCAATCCGCTGCTGTTGCCCCCCCGACAGCTGAGCCGGATAGCGATCTCGAAAGGTTTCCGGCTTGAGCTGAATCAAGGTGAGCAATTCGTCGATCCGCTCCTCAATCCGGAGCCTCTGCCATCCCAACAGACGAGGCACCACGGCGATATTTTGAGCCACCGTCATGTGCGGGAACAGGCCAGACTGCTGAATTACATAGCCAATCTGCTGCCGTAGCGTGGTCTTGCGCAGCTGCCGGATATCTGTCCCATCCAAAAAAATGGATCCCTCGGTCGGCTCATAGAGACGATTGACCATTTTTAACAAGGTTGTCTTGCCACAGCCCGATGGCCCCAGCAATACCACCAGTTGCCCCTGCTTAACCTCAAAGGTGCAGCGGTTGACAGCAGGATGGCCCGCCCCAGGAAAGCGTAGCGAAACCTGCTCAAAACGAATGGCACTCAATGATCGGAGGCTCCTAGAGCGGTAATAGGATTAAGCCATTCTCCCAGCTTAGTTGGGTCAGCTCCAACAGGGCTGCATGTTTTAGCCTCGGCGAACAAATGGCAAAGGGCTCCAAAGGCTAGGGGGCAATGATGATATCCACCCGGCGGTTACGCTGTCGCCCCACCTCTGTATCATTGGAAGCAATGGGTTGAGCAGCTCCATAACCACTGCTGGACCAATTGAACTGATTGGCATTGGAGATAGCCCCCATCAAAAAATCTTTGACGGCGTTAGCCCGATCAAGGGATAACACTAGGTTGTAGTTATCCTCCCCCACATCATCCGTATGTCCTGCGACCAACACCCGTCCTGCTTGCTGTTCGTTGAGGCGATTAGCCACCCGTTGTAACAGACTGGTGGCCTCTGGCCGTAGCTCCGCTTGGTCAAAATCAAACAGCACATCTCCCGGCAGACTGATGGTCTGGGTGCCCACATTGAGGGTAATGGATTCGGGTGTGGGAGTTGTTTCTGGCGTCGAGGTTGTCTCTGGTGTTGGAGTTGACTCGGGTGTTAGGTCTGGAGCGGGATCCGTTGGAGGAGGGGGGAATTCAGGTACCTCGACGTCGGAGATATCTGCATCGGAGATATCTGCATCGGGGATATCTGCATCAGGGATATCTGCATCGGGGATATCTGCATCGGGGATATCTGCATTAGGACTGACAATCTCAGCTTGAGTAGAGGACTGCTGCTGCAAGGGAGGATCCAAGAGTGCCTCTAGCGCCTGAATCCGAATGAGTACATCCAGAACCTCTTGCCGCAATAGGCGAAGTTCTGAGCGAATCGCCTCGGTTCGGGGCTGTTCTAGGATGCGGCTCTCAGACGGAGGATCCGGTTGGGTTGGCAGGTCGAGGGGCGGATCGGACGGTAGTTGCCCTGGATCCAAGGTAGGTGCATTGAGTTG
>JBHJNR010000142.1:0-11626 GCA_050330615.1 Cyanophyceae cyanobacterium | reverse complement strand
ATCGCCACCCGTTGTTTTTGCCCACCCGACATCTTTTCCGGGAAAAAATCGAGGTGATCCGCCAGTCCCACCGCTGTCAGCATCTCTTGGGCCCGCTGCCGCGCCAGTGCAGGCGGGATCTGGTGCAACTCCAAGGACATCTGGACATTTTGGATAGCGGTCAAAAACCGCAAGAGATTGTGGGCCTGAAAGATATAGCCGATATTGCGGCGGATGCGGGTCAGCTTGCGAATTGATGCCCCGTGCAATTCTTCCCCCAAGATGGCGAGACTGCCAAACTGTACTGAGCGCAAGGCTCCCATCAAAGTCAGCAGGGTAGTTTTGCCGGATCCCGATGGCCCCGTCATCAAGACAATTTCTCCGGGATAGATGGTCAAGTGAATATCTTGTAAAACCTGTTTACGCAGGGATCCCGTGCCAAAAAAGTGGTCGACCCCCTGGATCGAAATCAGAGGTTCCGTCGACGGTTCTGGTTGGCGTGGAGAGGAAACGGGTTGAGGAACAAGAGTATCCGGTTGCATGAGAAGAAAGTCCAGCAATAACGAGAGATCAAGCTCAAACTATGGCGACCTAAAAAATATCGGCGGGATCCGCAGCTCGCAATTTTCTCACCGCAATGGCTCCTGAGACGAGGCACATTGTCAGGGCCAAAGCAAAGACGATTAATGCCCTAACCATCGTCATACCAATCGGCAAGAGGGTGGCATCTCGGGTTAAATCGTAAAGAAGAGTTGCCAGCCCATAGCTGGGGATGTAGCCCAATACGGCGAGAAACAAGGCCTCTTGAAACACCACCCCTAACAAATAGCCATCGGTATAGCCCATTGCCTTGAGGGTGGCATATTCCGCCAAATGATCGGTTACATCCGTATACAAAATCTGGTAAACAATGACAATACCAACGATAAATCCCATCACTGTGCCCAAACTAAAGATGAAGCCAATGGCAGTACCGTCGGCCCAATAGTTGCGCTCCATCTCAATAAATTCGGCTTTTGAGAAAACATTGACATCCTGAGGAAAAGCTGACCGCATTGCAGCTAATGTGCTCTCCAGATCCGCGTCGGGTTTGAGAGTAATGCTGCCCGCCTCGATTATTCCCTGCTGTCGATCTGGAAAGATCCGTAGGAAGTTGAGATCACTGGTCAAGATGGTGCCGTCTGCCCCAAAAGTGGCCCCCATATTGAACAAACCGCCAACGGAAACTCGCCGTCGCCTCACTTCCGAAAAGACTGGATCCCCTTGTTCGAGGAGCTGAGCAATGGGGCCAAATTCCTCTCTGGAAGCTCGATCAAAGATCACCACATCATCTTTTTTGATCGCCTCCAAATCCTGTGATGTTAATTCTGGGAGCGATACAGGATCATCAGTCGGATCAATACCCACCACAAAGATACTGCGGGTCTGCCCCGTTTCAGGGTTCTTCCAGAGGGCAAAGTTGAGGTAGAGGGGGCTGATGGATTGGACAGTATCGAATTGTAAGGCTTGATAGAGTCGTCGCTGTGAGAAATTAGACATGGCAATCAAGGCATTGGACTGGGGACTGACTAAGAAAATGTCCCCCCTCAAGCTGTTGTGAAACAAGATTGCACTGTCAAATAAAGCATCGCGAAACCCCAATTGCATGAACATCAAAATACAAGCAAAACTGATGCCCGCCAACGCCACTGATAAGCGAATCTTTTCGCGAGTCAATTGCAGCCAAGCCACCGGGATCCGAAAGCTCCCTCCCAAGCCTTGGCTGACAGATTGAGTGATGGTTTTAATCAATCCAACAAACCCGATCGCTACAATCATGCCTAGGGATCCTTCAGGTGATATCTCTTGCAATTGCCGTTGTCGAGGCTGAACGAGTTGTTTTGTTGTTATGGCAGTCATCCATCCATCGGAGTGATGCAACTGCTCCCCATTTCTGCCCATTACAACTCGATGGCTACATTCACCTGCATGTTGGTGAGCCCCGCCACCTGTTGACTACTTTGCTGATCGAGTCGAATTTTGACCTCCACCACCCGAACATCCACATCAGCAGCGGGATTCGTACTTAGAACATCTCGCTTGCCGATCTGTAACCCCACCTGATCCACTACTCCCGAGAGTATCTCGGGGAACCCACTGCTGGTGATCTGCGCCTGCTGTCCCATCTGCACGCGCCCAATGTCGGTCTCGTAGATCTCTGCTGCCACCATCATCTGGTCGGTATTGGCCAACTGAAGGATGCCTCTATTATCCCGAATGGTTTCGCCCGCCCGACTCTCGATTCGCAAGATCTGGCCCGATTGAGGGGCACGAATGATGGTGCGTTCCAACCGAGCTGCTGCCAGCTCCAGATTGCGACTGAGGGACTGCACCTGAACACTGGTCTGGGCTCGCAACAGATTGGCTTCGGCACTGAGCAGTTGAGCCCGAGCATTTTCCAGATCTAAAAGTCGAGATTGGTCAATTTGGCTGAGGCTGGCCTGGGCTGAGTTGAGCGCCTCTTGGGCCTGCTGTACCGCCAATTGCCGTTGATCCAGCTCCAGTTGAGAAACCGCTCCATCGCTATACAAACTTTGAAACCGCGCTTGGTTGCGCTGGGCATCCAACAGTTCGATCTCAAGCTGCCGGACGGTGGCCTGCTGCGACTGGATCTGGGCCGCTTGGGGCTGATCGATCTGCTGGATTCGGGTTTGTGCCTCTGTGATTTGGCTCTGGGCATAGGCCACTTCTGCCCGCAGCCGCAGTTCCGCTTCAGCTAATTGGCTAGCCGCATAATCCCGTTCCGCCTGCCGTTCGCCATAGCTTTCTAACCGCACCAAGGGATCCCCGGCATTGACCCGCTGCCCTTGGCTGACCAACAGCTCCCCAATCCGCTCCCCCAAGAGGCCGCCCACCAAGATCACCTCTCCCTGAGGCTCGATCCGACCAAGTGCCCCCACATGAGTAGCCACCACTGGCATCAAACTCTCATTCTCTTGAGGATTCAGTTCCTGACTCTGGGCTCCCAAAAGGTTGAACTGGTTAAATCCATAAAGCCCCAGCCCAAGGCTGGCGAGAATTCCGGTGGTGATGAGGATAGCAGCTCTCATCTGCATAGGGTGAACGTCTCCAAGTAGGCTATTGTTCTGATGATTTGATCTCAATCTTAAACAACTGTAAAGCTGCCGCTCAGATTTACCCTTCCCAATTATCCCGTTGCCTCTAGTCATGTTGGCTCGTAGGGATGCTGAACGAGCGAGTGGCAAGTGCGCGAGACCACAGTTGCCAACAGTCAAATGTGGCTATGATCGGTATCATGTCTAAAGATTCATCACAAAAGTTTCGCTTATTGCCCCTGATCCCGATCTGGTTCTGACCCATTCTGAACTAAAAACATCAAGCCCAAAGCTATCAAGCAACATCTCGGCTTTTTACCTCATCTGCCCATGCCCTCTGTCTTACTGACCTACACCCTCAATCCTCTCCAGGGACTCAAGTTTTTGGTCAAGTCGCAGGAGACCTCCTGGCGGCAGGTACTGCACCAGGCCATCCCTACAGTGCAGTCTTGGGCTCAACACCGGCCTGCCATGCAGATCTCTGTGGGATCCTTGACCCCCGAAAATGCCCAGCAGCTGACTCGCCTGCAACTATTGGCTCGACTCAAGTTTTTTGTAGCAATCGAAACTGAGGCTGATCTGGATCGGCCCGCCTTGCCCTCCGGCCAACAGGCTGCTATCCAGGTGTATTCTCATCACCAGGGATCGGAGAGTTATCGAACTCAGGTGGTGCGCTTCCAGGTGGGCAAACGGCGGGTACGTCGTCGGGCTCGCTCCGAATGGTGACAGGTGCGGGGACTTTGGATGCGTCCCTGGGATCCCTCAACAATGTGAGCCCTGGGCAATTTGATTAGGTCAGTATGAGCTGTGGTTAAGCCTGCCACCCAGTCTGTGAACAAGTCTGTGAACAAGTCTGTGAAACTCATCAAGATGTCGCAGTCGGGATCCCTGGGGCGCAGTTTTGGTGTCTGGAGCTGGTTGGGGCTGGTCAGCTATCTGGCTCTGTTTTGGCACTTGGGAGCGGTTGGGCTGGTGGATGAAACCGAGCCAATCTTTGCTGAAACCTCGCGACAGATGTGGATCACGGGGGATTGGATCACCCCAACTTTTAACGGGCTAGAACGATTTGACAAGCCGCCCCTGATCTACTGGCTACAGGCCATGGCCTATCACCTGCTGGGGCTGAATGAATGGGCTGTGCGGATCCCTTCTGCCATCGCAGCCTTGGCTCAAGTGGCCTTTGGTGCTGCCACCCTGCTGCGTTTTGGCGGATCCCCACATCAAGAAAATAAATTGACCCAAACCCCTTGGGGTCTCTCGCGGGCCTGGTGGGCAGCGCTGCTGGGGGGAACCCTGTTGGCAACAACCCCTCTTACCCTGGTTTGGGGCCGGACGGGGGTCTCGGACATGGTGCTGGTGGCCTGTGTCAGTGGGGCGATGTGGGCTTTTTTTTGGGCCTATGCAGGATGCGGGCGGCATTGGTATCTGATTTTCTATACCCTGCTGGGGCTGGGGATGTTGGCCAAAGGCCCCGTGGCACTGGTATTGCCGGGATTAAGTCTGGTGCTGTTTTTGCTGTGGCTGGGCTGGGATCATGCCCTCAAGGTGATGCAGGAGATGCGCCTGATCGCTGGAACGGTGGTGGTGTTGGCCCTAACGCTGCCCTGGTATGTGGCGGTAATCGGGCGGCATGGCTGGACCTATGTGCAGGATTTTTTTGGCTATCACAATGTGGCCCGATTCACCCAGGTGGTGAATAACCACTCTGCCCCCTGGTATTTTTATGGACTGGTGGTGCTGGTGGGCTTTTTGCCCTATTCGGTGCATCTGCCCCTGGCTGTGGCACGGTTGCGGTTTTGGCAACGACAGCGATGGCGGGGGATCCCTCGTGCTCAGCACCTGGGACTGTTTGCCTGCTGCTGGTTGGTGGCGGTGTTTGGGTTCTTTTCGATGGCGGTGACCAAGCTGCCCAGCTATCTGCTGCCCCTGATGCCTGCGGCGGCAATGCTGGTGGCGCTGGAGTGGAGTCGCCAGTTGACGGCGGTTCCAGATCTTGTCGACAGCTCTCAACAGCGGATCCCTTGGCCAGAGTGGATCACGGGGATCCTCAATGCTGCCTTTTTGGCCCTGTTGGCCGGACTGGGCTGGCGGTTGCCTCGGCTGCTGGGGCCAGATGATGCCGCCCCTGATTTAACTGCGGCCATCCAGGCTTTTCACCTGCCCACGGGATCCCTGGTGGGCTGGGGATTGGCGTTTGGGCTGGCGGTGGTGTTGCTAGGACGGCGACAGGTGCGCTGGTTGTGGACGGCCAATGTGCTGGGATCCCTGGGATTGGTGGTGGTGTTATTCAGCTCGGCGATCTTTGCCCTCAATGATGCGCGGCAACTGCCCCTGCGAGAACTAGCTCTAGAGTTGCGGGCAGATACAGCTGAAATACAACAGCATCCCGTTCTCATGGTGGGAGTCTTTAAACCCAGTCTGGTGTTTTATAGCCAACGCACGATTATCCCCGTGCCGGATCCTGGCCAATGGTCCGAGGTGCTGCAAGATTTGACGACATCAACCGATCCCTTCACCGGGGCTTGGGTGGTGGGATTGAAGCAGGATTTGGTCTTAGCTCAGCTCACTTCGGCTGAAGGACAAGACTTTGATCCTTATGGACTGGTGCAGATCGAGGATCCCTGAGGAGGGGGTCTCAAACAGGGGTCAATCTTGCACTAGTGTTGGGTGACAGGGTGTTGAGTTTTGGAATGACCATGAGCGGGATCCAGTCTTTTTTGTTTTGGCAATGGCCAGCGGCGACATGGTGGCGGCATAGCCTGATCAGCCGCTTGACGGGCTGGCTGGGGAAATGGGGTGAATCGAGTCTGTTGGTGCGCTGGCTGGATCCCTTGTGTTTGTTGGGGGTGGCGCTGTACTACGGGCTGGCCTCTCAAGCCTCGACTGGGCCATTGGGCTTGGTGCTGCTGGGGTTGGTGGCTTTGCTGGGCTTGCGGTGGCTGACCCAAGCTCCTTCGATCACCGGGATCCATCTGTCACTGGCGCTAGTCTGGCTGGTGGCCACAGTGGCAACGGTCTTTTCTCCGGTTTCCTATGCAGCTCTGGATGGCTGGATCAAGCTCACCCTCTATCTGCTGGGCTTTATGCTCTTGCACGAGGTGTTGCAAAAGCCCCAGCACCGCTCTTGGCTGGTGGGAGTCCTGTTGCTGATCAGCTTGGGGATGGGGGCTTATGGCCTGCGGCAATACTTTTATGGGGCGGCAGAGCTGGCCACCTGGGTGGATCCCGAATCCGGCTTGGCGGGCACTACGCGGGTCTACAGCTATCTGCGCAATCCCAACCTCTACGGCGGCTATCTGGTACCGTTGATCCCTTTGGGACTGGCGGCGATGTGGCGGTGGTCGTCCTGGGGCTGGAAGCTGGTAGCGGGGTTTACCACAGCGGTCAATCTCGCCTGTCTGCTGCTCACCTACAGTCGGGGAGCCTGGATTGGCGGGTTGGTCAGTATCGCCGTGATGGGATTGATGTTGGCCCAATGGATGCTGATCTATCTGCCCGTGCGGTGGCGACGCTGGACGATGCCCGCCCTGATGGGGGGAGGGATCCTGGTGCTGGCGGTGGGCATCTTGACGCTGGAACCGCTGCGGCTGCGGGTTTTGAGCATGTTTCAGGGTCGGGGCGATACCAGTAACAACTTTCGCATCAATGTCTGGATGGCAGTGCTGGATATGATCCAAGACTTCCCACTATTGGGGATTGGCCCTGGCAATGTGGCTTTTAATCGGGTCTACCCCCTTTACCAACGGGGCAATTTTAGTGCCTTGGGGGCTTATTCGGTACCGCTGGAATTGGCAGTGGAGATGGGTTTTGTGGGCCTGATTGCCTTTGCCTGGTTCATCCTGGCGCTGGGGGCACAGGCTTGGCAGCGGTGGCGGGCAGCTCTCCAAGTGCGGGATCCCGAGGTGCTGTGGCTGGCCGGGGGATTAGCCGCCTGCGCGGGGGTGATGGCGCACGGGTTGGTGGATACGGTCTGGTATCGGCCCCAGATCCAGATGGTGTGGTGGTTTGTGGTGGCCCTGATCACCTCCCAACTGGGGATCCCTGGGGAACAATCGCTTGCTGCTGGGGATCCTGGCGATCAGCACAATGCCCCAGAGTCAGAGTTGCTGCCAGAGGGATCCTGAGCGTTGCTCACTAGTGCTGAGCAAAAGGTGAAATAGTTTGCCAGCAACAGTCATAGAGCTCAAATGACAAAGGCGAGGGAACAGACACGATAAACTAGTGATTTAGGGTTTCTAGCCGACTCTGGCTCAGCTCTGGTCAATCTTTGCTAAGCTCTCTAGGCTCTGCCTTCACGCCCATCCGGGGAACATCTATGGCTAAACGCAGCCCAAATCGCTCCTTCCTGCAAGGGATTCTTAAAGCCCGCACCTTGATTCTGGTGATCTTGGTGGTGGCTGCTGCCCTCTATGTGGGCCTGACTCGACCCGTTCGCTTAGGGCTCGATTTGCAGGGGGGTACACAGCTGACCCTCCAGGCTCAGCCCACCATTGAGGTGCCTCGCATCACCCCCGAGGTGTTGGCAGGGGTGCAAACGGTGATCCAACAGCGGGTGGATGGCCTCGGGGTGGCGGAACCCTTGATTCAGGCTACAGGCGGCGACCAGCTATTTGTGCAGCTACCAGGCGTTGCGGATCCGGATCGGGCCATTGCCCTGTTGGGGGATACCGCTCAGTTGGACTTTCGCCGGCAACGGGTGGCAACGGAGATCCCCAGGGATCCTTCGACTGGTCAGCCCATTGCTGGAGAGGATCCCGATGCCATTTTCGAGCGGATTGGCCTGACGGGGGATTTGTTGGAACGGGCGGATCCCCAGCCTGCCCAAGGGATCGGAGCCCGTTGGGATGTGCGGCTAGAATTTAAGCCCCAGGGGGGCGAGATGTTTGCGGAGTTGACCCGAGATTTGGCGGGCACAGGCCGTTCATTAGGAATCTTTTTAGATGATGTGCTGTTGAGCGCACCCGTGGTTGGGCCTGAGTTTAGTCGCACGGGCATTACCGGCGGCAGCGCCGTGATCACCGGCAACTTTACGGTAGAGTCGGCCACTGACTTGGCCATCAAAATTCAAGCAGGTTCTTTGCCAGTGCCCATTGAGGTGATCGAAAATCGCACCGTTGGGGCCACTTTGGGGGCAGAGAGCATCGAGCGCAGCCTATATGCCGGTATTGGCGGACTGGTTTTGGTATTCATCTACATGGTGGTCTACTACCGCCTGCTGGGGCTGATCGCCAATCTGTCGCTGCTGGCCTACGCCATCTGTACCTTTGCCTGTTTTCAGATGTTGGGGGTCACCCTCACTTTGCCGGGGATCGCCGGATTCATCCTCAGCGTCGGCATGGCGGTGGATGCCAATGTCTTGATCTTTGAGCGGGTTAAGGAAGAACTACGGGCGGGCAAATCTCTGTTTAAATCGGTGGATGAAGGGTTTAACCGAGCCTTCAGCAGCATCTTGGATGGTAACGTCACCACCTTATTGGTCTGTGGAGTGCTGTTCTGGCTGGGGGCCGGTTTGGTCAAAGGCTTTGCCCTTACCCTCGGCATTGGCATTATCGTCAGTTTCTTTAGTGCCCTGACCTGTACCCGCTCTCTGCTGCGGCTGGCGATGGGGATCCCACCGCTTAAAAATATCACCCTCTATGGGGTCAAACCAGAATGGGTCAACCAATCCCCTTAACTGGCTTTTCAACATTTAGATCATTGTTGTCTCCAAGTTGTCTCGAAGGACTGCGAACATGAGTGCTGGCGAAGTTATTGGGGATCCCCAAGGGACAAGACCTTATCGCATTGACGTCCTCAGTCGCACCAAACTGTGGTTTAGCCTGTCTGGGCTGGTGCTGCTGGTGGGGCTGACGAGTATGGCCTTCTCTCTGGCCACCTTTGGCACCCCGTTACGGCTGGGGTTAGATTTCTCGGGGGGGACTCTGCTGGATCTGCGCTTTCAGGAGCCGGTCACTAGCCTAGAGATTCGTGAGGTGCTCAACACCCAAAATCTGGGATCCAGTGTGATTCAGTTGGATCAAGAGAATGGCCAAAATGTGCTGCTGCGGATGCCGCCTTTGCAGGAAACCGAGCGGCTGGCGGTGGAGGATGCCCTCCGGGAACAAGTGGGCGACTATGAGCGTGCTTTGGTAGAAACTGTAGGGCCAACGGTGGGACGGCAGATTCTCCGGAGTGGCATCTTATCGGTGCTGATCTCGTTTGGCCTGATCGTGGTCTACCTGGGGTTGCGCTTTCAGTTTGACTATGCCGTCTTTGCCATTGTGGCCCTGTTGCACGATGTGGCCCTCACCATCGGGGTCTTTGCCCTATTGGGGCTAACGGTGGGCATCGAGGTAGATAGCCTGTTTGTGGTGGCATTGTTAACCATCATTGGATTCTCCGTCAATGACACGGTGGTGATCTTCGACCGCATCCGAGAAAATCGCCGCCTGATCAGCCGCAAGGTCACCTTTGATCATGTGGTCAACCTCTCCCTCAACCAAACCTTCGCCCGTTCCCTCAACACCACCCTGACCACCATGTTGCCCCTGGTGGCCATCGCTATCTTTGGGGGCGTCACCTTACGATCTTTTGCGGTGGCCCTGTTGGTGGGGTTTGCCCTGGGGGTCTATTCCAGTATTTTCTTGGCTGGGCCCCTGTTGGTTTGGTGGCGAGGCAGACAGTTCTCAGATCAGCTGGCCCTAGAGTCTGGAGAACTAGACACCGAGGCAGAAGAATCAGAAGAAGAGGCTGCCCCAGACCCCACTCGGGGAGTGGTTTAGGCCTGGAAGTCAACACCAGCAGATGTCTATGTCTAGTACTCGGCAGCGGCAATTAATCACCTATGAACACCGATGAACAAGGGGCTTAAGCCCCTTGCCAGAGCAGCCCAACGATAGAAGCGCTTCGCCAAGACGTACAACTCTAGATAACCCGATCTAACCCGCCCGGCTCTTCCCAGGTAGCTTAGTAGCGAGTGCTGCTTGATCCATTGGGATTGGATCCGGAAACAGGGCCTGAGGAGGGCATGGGTAATGTGACCCCTTGACCCTCTAGCCAAGTACGCACGGGATCCTTGCTCACCTCCATACCCAAGGTGCCGGAGACAAAGCCCGCCACAAAGGGCAACGGATTGCTCAAGAACTCAGACAAAATCGTGTTGGTGTCCATGTGGGATCCCTCTCTTGGCTGTCGAGACAAAACGTTTACAGCGATCGCTAGTTTAGCGTTTCTATTCACGGATCTTTACAAGTTGTCAGCAGGCTGATCGGGGGGCAGGTCTTTCTTCCAATCTGATCTCTGAGCTGACCTCTGAATGCCATTAGGGATCCAACCAGAATCGCTCCGACAGATATTTATCTGCACCATCGCAGAGCACCGTCACGATCACCCCCGATTCGATCTCACGGGCGATTTTAACCGCTGCCACCACATTAGCCCCCGCCGAGATGCCCACCATCATGCCCTCTTGGCGGGCCAAGGCTTTGACCATCTGCTGGGCATCTTCGGTGGCAATTTCTGCCTGGATGTCGGGCAGGGTGGGATCGTAGATATCGGGTTTGAGAGCGGTGGCCATATGTTTCAGACCTTCGAGGCCATGAAACGGCGAATCGGGCTGCATCGCCACAATCTTGATGGCCGGGTTGTACTCTCGCATCCGTCGCCCCACCCCCATGCAGGTGCCGCTGGTGCCCAAGCCCGTCACAAAGTGGGTGATCTGCCCCTGGGTTTGCTGCCACAGCTCAACGGCGGTGGTGTGATAGTGAGCCTGCCAGTTAGCGGGGTTGCTGTACTGGTCGGGATAGAAATATAGATCTGGATTAGCGGCGTG
This sequence comes from Cyanophyceae cyanobacterium, assembly GCA_050330615.1. Classification (GTDB taxonomy): domain Bacteria; phylum Cyanobacteriota; class Cyanobacteriia; order Thermostichales; family Thermostichaceae; genus JAAUUM01. The sequence goes on along the minus strand of JBHJNR010000142.1, from coordinate 742 downwards.
CAATTCCCGCGCCTTGAGGATGGCTCCATCGGATCCCAGGGCTGGATCCGTCAGGACTAAATCTACGCCATAGGCACCCAAAATCTGCTTGCGCTCTGGGCTGGCGTTAGCGGGCAGGGCCAGTTTGACCTTGTAGCCCTTAGCCGCCCCAATCCATGCGTAGGCGATGCCTGTATTGCCAGAGGTGGCATCCAAGATGATCTTGCCAGGACGTAATTGGCCTGACTTCTCCCCTTGGGTGATCATATTGAGGGCGGGTCGATCCTTGACGGAGCCACCGGGGTTGTACCATTCGGCTTTGCCGTAGATCTTGACCGTGTCTGGCAGATCGGGGGCGATCTTGCGTAGCCGGATCAATGGCGTCCGCCCCACCAACTGGAGAGGGCTTTCCACCGTCAACAGCGATGCTACCGTTTGAATCTCAGAAGCTGACAATTGGGATCCCTCAACAGATCTTCACATCTCATTGTCGCCTGTAATTGCAATCTGGAGATTCCAGGATTTCTGGCCTGTGGGTCAAGATCCAATCACAGTCGCAATCGTTCTGATCTCCCTGCTCCGGCAGGAGCCTCAGAAGAAATAAGCCCAACCAATCCCAATGCCAGGGAGATAGCGGCCACGACCGGATCGATGACAGGGATCCCCAGCTTGGCCGTCAGGCTCTGAGCCATCCCTGTCATGCCAGCACAACCCAGCACCAAGACATCCGGGCATAGCCTCACCAGCACCTGCTCAGCCACCT
>JBHJNR010000141.1:0-3599 GCA_050330615.1 Cyanophyceae cyanobacterium | reverse complement strand
TAGGCCCGGTAACTTCTCTGTGCAGACAGGTTTAGAAATAGGAACTGCGGACTTAAAATCCGTTGATCGTGAGATCGTGCGAGTTCAAGTCTCGCTACCCCCATCAAAAGAAAAACTCTATAATCCTTGCCCCGCAAGTGTTTCCCCTCATTTCTTTGCTGGGACGTTATTTTGGTTTCAGCATGACTCTCTGGGTTATCGTGGGATGAAATTGGGAGATGAGCTGGAGAAATGGCTGACGCTGCGGACTTGCAGAACAGGTGCGAAAAGATTGACCGGGAGATCACCCGTGCCAATCAAATCCTCAGCCGCTGTAAATTGCGGCGGGATAAATCGAGTCTGGCGTTGAGGGGACGGTTTCCCCCTAAGTCTCTCTCCACCCTGAACCCACAAGACGAGCTGCTGGCCGGGAAACGGCAACATCTGTATTTGGGTTTACAGGCGACCCCAGCCCCGAAGCGTTTGAACCAGCCCTGGGCTTGGAGCCGGAGTCATTATCATTCACTCTGGGTCTGAGGTGAGGCGGTCTGATGGCTAAGGTCTTTATTTTTAAGTGAGTAGTTCCCATTTTGCTCGTAGCTGTTGGTGTTGCTCTGATCCATCGAGGCATCGTCTATTTCCAGAGGATTCAGCCAATCGACATGATCCAGGCCCATACTGTACCGATTGAGGCGGTTCACTTTAGTCCCGATGGCTCCCTAATCACCACCATCCCCAACCCAGCGCTGCGAGGAGCCAACCGATGGAGCTATGGCGGCTCTAGCCAAATGTCGGGTACGCCTGGGCAGGCAACCGCCAAGCAGTGGCAGTGGCAGACCTCGACTTTAAGCCAAGCGTTCTCCGATCCGCTGGGCTTGAGCGATCGCCTGGTGGTTAGCCCTGACTTGGGAGTATTGGCCAGCAAGGCTAATACGAGTTCTCTGGTTATGTCCCAATGGGATGCCCAAGATACACCCCTTGCTCCTTTTACTCTGAATCGCCTCAGGGACGGCCACAGCTTCAGCCAGGATGGGCGCAGGGTGGCCGTGGTGCGCTACGGCCTAGAAGAGCAGCAGTGGGGGGTCGAGATTTGGGATGTCATTGCCCGAGAACGGCGGCAGCAGTTGGACCTGTCCCCTAGCATAGGTGCCGAGCTGGCATTTAGGCCGACCCAAGCTCATCTGGCAGTGTTGCAGGGTAATGTTCTGAGCCTTTGGGATGTAGAAACCGGGCATCAACTGGCTGAGCACACCTTTGAAAACGTTGATCGCTTTGGGTTTAGCAACGACGGTGAGTGGCTCTGGGTTGGCGCTGGCAGTACGCTACAACGGTGGAATCTAGCTAGCGATGAGATTCAGCCGCCAGTGGGGCTGGATTGTTTGTTGAGAACCTCCTCGGGTTTGTTGAGAACCTCCTCGGTGGCCATCTCTGGCGATGCCCGGCGGTTGGCCTGCCTTGAGAGCCCCGGCAACCACTTGAGACTCTATGACCTAGAGACGGGGGATACCCTAATCGACCAACTGGAGAGCGATCGCGCCTCCCTCGCCCTTCACCCCCGTGGCGATTGGCTGGCATTGATTCAAACAAACGAAAAACAGATTCAGATCAGAAGTGGGGCTACTGGCGAGCTGGTCACCCGCCTTGATCTGTCCCAATCTCCAGAGAGGCTGAAGGGGGCCGAGTTTAGTAATGATGGCCAATACCTAATTACTTCTCACAGCAGTTATACAGAGGGAAACTGGGTCACTCTTTGGCAGCCCAGCACGGGGGAGTCCGTGGACACCCTGCCCGACCCTGGCTTTCAACTTTATGCCGAGGCCCAAGGCATCACCACCCAACCCGCCACCAAACAGCAGTCAGCCATTCGACTTTGGGAAATGGCCTCGGGACGCTTGCTCGGCGAGCTAGATGACTCTGATGAAGCTGTTCGACAACTCGTCGGTTTTGACGATGCCCAGACCCGTCTAGTGACTACCACAGGCGCTAGGCGGGCAACTAGGGCAGACGACGCTACTGTGCAGTTGTGGGACGCCACCACAGGGGAGCATCAGCAAACCCTGACCATGGCTCAGGGGCCGCCCTCGCAGGTCGCTACTGCGGCCAACGGTCGCGTGCTCGCCGCCGGAAACCGCAATTTTGTGCAGGTCTGGAATCTGGAGACCGCCGAGACCATCCAGACAATCAACGTCAGTGATCGAGGGCAGGTCAGGGCTCTGGCCCTGAGTCCAGACGGCGATCGCCTCGCCATCGATCAAAGCGATCACCTGTTACTGATCAATACATACACAGGACGATCCATCGCCTCGGTGTCCTATTCGAGTTGGCTACCTAACCTGCGACGATGGTGGAATGAAACCTCCTGGCCCTCTGGCTGCGTCGCCTTCAGCCCGGATGGTAAGCGTTTGGCTCTGCGGGTGGGTCGTGAAATCTGGCTGATGCGCGGGACGAATGGGCGGGTAGTGCGAAAAATCAAGCTGGAGCCAGACAACAGCGGCAACGGGGTGCCCCGCTCATTGGCCTTTAGCCCCGATGGTCGACTGCTAGCCATGGGCGACTATGGCGGGAATCTACATCTCTGGCAACTGCCCAGGGTTTTGTCACTATTTTAATCGTTTAGCGGGGCTGCTTCTGGTATGACTTACCATCAACAAGAGCTGACTGGTCTATGAAAACCTTGCAGAAACTAGCCCTGGGTTTAGGTGCCAGCGTCATCGCCATTGGCACTGGCTTGACCTTTTACACCCAGCAGCGCTTTGGCACCGATCCCTTGACCCATATTTTCCAGCCAGTCAGACAGACTATGACCTGGCCACCCCAGCCTCAACCGATTGGAGCGCTCCAGTTTAGCCCCGACGGACAGTCGATCTTTACCCTTTCTGGGGATGTGGATTTTTTAGATATCCTTTCTGGGAACGTAAGTTCTTCAGAGATAACCACTCGGTTACCCGAGGAAGGAGCCACGGCCACAGTCAGGCAATGGGATTTCGCCACCAACACGCTGATCGATCCACAGAGCCTGCCATCTGAGTTTACGTCGTCAAATTTGGGTCGGGTGTTGACGTCCGTAGATGGCCGGTGGGTTGCGGCTAGCGGCAGAGGCACTCTCAGGCTCTACGATCTCAGAACCGACACTAGCCTGGCGATCGCCAATGCGCCTGAAAGTAGCCGCTTAGACAATGTCCACTTAGCATTCAGTCCCGATAGTCAACAAATTGCTCTGCGAGGAGACCAAGAGATTCAGATCCGAGAGACTGCGTCGGGTCGCCTGTTGAATACGTTCGAGACAACGCCACATGGCAGGTTTCTAACCTTCAGTTCGGATGGTCAGACCCTGATCAGTAGCAATCCCGATGGCTCACTTAGCCGTTGGCCGGTCGCCACGGGAGACGTATCTGTATGGTTCACAATAGCTGGTTCCCATGACAACCCTTAAAAAATAGAGATTTTTTTAAGCCTGATTAGTAACAAAAATCTTAGGCAAGGGAAAAGAAAAAGGAAACCTAGAGCTAGCTCAAAGTCAAGCAGGGGAAGGATTCCAAACAGAGTAGGGATTGAGCAACGTCCAGATATAGCTAACCTGAAGAAAGAGATTGAGCACTGGGAGAGTGACACGATAATTG
>JBHJNR010000140.1:0-3786 GCA_050330615.1 Cyanophyceae cyanobacterium | reverse complement strand
TCCAAAAAAGTAATGGTGAGCAAATATTGCCCATTCACTGTGATCACAGGCTGGTTGGTGCCCGGATCCATCTGTGATTCAACCTGTAATGAGTTGGGGCGGAAATCGGATTGAGCCAGTTGCAGCAGCCGATCTTCAATGAATGCAATGCGCTGTTGTAAAGGAAAATCATCTTCGAGGTCGTCGGGCCTGATCCCAGCTACGGCAAATAGGATCCGCCCATCCAACCTGACCTCACCTGTTTCCACCTCACCACTGGTGTCGGCAGGAGTCGACTGGAGATGTAAATCTTGCCCCAGCTGTCTCAAGACGGCATCAGGAGTGAGTGGGGGTTGAGGAGATTGCGCCCAAGAGCTGGAGCTAGTCGTTGTCAGCCCAGTTATCAGTCCCAGCACAATGACCAGGAGTGCAGAAGTAGTTCCGCAGCGGGGATCAAAAATTCTGAGGACAGGAAATCTTAGAGATACTAATGAGTCTGGCATTGCAGCAGGTGAGAGGATCCCTCGGACAGGTTAGCCTTTCATTCTTCTCTGGAGAGGCGTACAGGTGAAGTTGTGCGATGTATTGATTCCCTTTGCCAATCTATCAAAGCTGTCTTTAACGGTGCTGTCTTTAACGGTGACTCACTAACCTATCGCGCTATCTTCCAGTTCAGTGCAGTTGGTATACTACCCTCAACAACTTCAATAGAATTGCAATTCTTTCGTGCCCAGTAAAATCTTTGCCCCCATACTATCTGTTGCTAGGTCACCTATTGAATACAACGGATCCCAGTCTGGGTCAAGGATTGACCTGATCTAGGGATCCCGTCTTCTCTCTTGGGCAATGCCATGACGAAGCAAATGGAGGCTCAAGGGATTGGGTGGGAAGGATCTTTTAACACTTGGCTGCTATTACACCGCAAGCAAAGATCTACATAATTTTCTGGACTAATACCCATTCAATGTGAAGATGAGAGAAAAACCTAAGGCTGGGATCCTTTATTGATAAGGCGCTCAGTCATTGAGTTGTGCTCATCTTCATAAAGTATTGGTATAAGCCCCTAGTACTATAAGAGTGAGCCTAACAAAGCATTTATAAAAATTTTTACACGGTCAATCCGTCAAAATGTTATAAAAAGCATACTAGGTAAAAATAGAACAATTTCGTCGGGCATTATCTTGCTAATCAAGATACAGACAAGTATTACCGGATACAAAGCAGTGTCTTGTCGCAACCTGGATTTTTCCCGATGGTGGCATTATATGGCTCCCGGCTCCTCTCTCGCTTGCCTCTAAATCTTCCTTTTTGGAGAACTGGTTGTGACAATGTCCCTCGGCGCACGAATGAGCAGCACTCTGTTGGCTCTTCTCATGATCGGTTGTGGTAGTTCAGGCTCCAATACGGTAGCTTTGGAGCCTGAGGCATCAGGCAATGGCTTTACAGTAGCTAGCTCGGATATCGACTCCAGTCAGGAGACCTTGCGGATTGAAGAAGGGCAAACCCCTGAGGATCCTGAAGTCAACCCCAATAAACCTGACCCAGATCTAGCCCTGAGCTTGGATGACGGGATTGGTCGGATTGTGGGAGGTACCACCGCCACCATTGACCAGTTCCCTTTTATGGTCAATCTGAGGATTGGCGGATTCACGTGTGGTGGTACGCTGATTCGTCAGGATTGGGTTTTAACTGCCGCCCACTGTCTGTTTGATGGTCAAGGAAGACGGCTATCGCTGACGAATGCTGTCGCCATTTTGGGCCGCACCAATACCAACGGATCTGGTGGGGAAGTGATCGGGATCGCCCAGGCTATTTCCCATCCCTCCTATCGAACTAGCAGTAATAACAACGATGTGGCGCTCGTGCGCCTCTCTCGTCAATCCAATCAGTCCTCCGTTAGTCTTGCCACCAGCTCTGGCGTCATCCAACCAGGGGGATCCTCCACCGCTACGGGTTGGGGATTGACTCAGCCTGGGTCAAACTCAAGCTTAAGCCTAGATCAGCTGCGACAGGTAAACCTTCCCCTGCAATCAGATAGCATCTGTGGGAACATTTATAGTGGCTATGTCAATAGCACCATGGTCTGTGCCGGCGCTACCAACTCTGGGCGCGACACTTGCCAAGGGGATAGCGGCGGCCCATTGTTGATTCGGCAAAACAATGCCTGGACACAGGTAGGCATTACTAGTTTTGGGGCCAGATGTGGAGACTATCCTGGAGTCTATACAGAAGTTCCCACCTTTCTCTCTTGGATCAATACCCAAGTCGGCGGGGCATCCGCTACCCCCGTTCCTACCCCTGCCCCTGTCCCTGCTCGCACACTTGGGGTACCTGCGGCGATCAACGGCCAACTAACCAGCGCGGATCCCACCACCAACCCCACTCGTCCGGGAGCCCGCTTTCATGACTATCAGTTAACGGGAGTGGCTGCGGGACGGCGGGTGCAGATCGACTTCAGCAGCAGCCAATTCGATACCTATCTTCAACTGGTGGATAGCTCCACCGGGCAAGTGTTGGCGTTTAATGACGACATCAGCCGCTCCAACCGCAACTCCCGACTCATCTTCATCATGCCCTCGGGCCGTAACCTAACGGTGCGGGCCACCACCTATTCCTCTGGCGCAAGTGGATCCTATCGTCTTAGCACCCGATACCGTTAACAGATACGGGGTGCAACCACTCAAAAGATGGTTGCACCCTTTGCTTTCTCTATCCATCCTTAGAGCTACAGCCCGGTTGCCACCAAGCTGGATCCCCACCAGAACAGACCATCCACCACCAAGGTACTCAACACAGCTCCCCCAAAGACTTTCCAGCAGGTACTCTGCCGTCTCAGGCTGAACACTCCAGCCACGAAGAGCAACAGGCAAGCTTCCCAGGCCCAGAGGATCCCAAGGGGACTTTGCATCTTGGACAACGCGGATCCCAGGACCCAACCCATGCTGTCAAAGACAGGGGCGGCCATCACCAACCGCCATTCCGATAGTAGGCCAACCGAGTGGATGTAGAGATCGGTGACCACAGTGCCAAACAGGGATCCCAAGTAGAAAAAGGTGCCCAATCGAGTCGGGCTATTGGGCTGGCGCAAACTCCACCAAGCCAGCGGCAATCCTAATGCCTCCACCGGAATATGCCAGAGGGGATCAGCCCGTAACCAGCCCCAATAAAGGGATCCCGCTAACCACGTTAGGGTGAAGCCATATAGCAAACTGCCCCAAGCCCGCTGGCGGGGTTCAGACATCAAGTGCATGCTCAACGCAAGCCAGCCCAGGGTCAATACCAGACTGACCCAAGGGGCATTTCGTACCAACGGAGCTTGGACAAAAACGGGAATCGAAACCAAAACGGCGGCTGTCAACCCCAGCTGCGCTTTAACACTCAGCAAGGGGGCCAAGGTTTTCATCAGCCATGCTGTTGCCGGGTGTTGCGATTGATAAGGGAAAGATGAGGATGACAAAGTATTTCGACAAAACTCTTTACAAAGATTAGCACAGGGATTCTGCTCCTCTCAGGGCAGCTCCGGATCCCGTTGGTGCCAGTCTAGCGCAGATACCCCCTGGGGGGATACATCTGTAAGCATTGGTGTAGCTGTGGATGAGGTATTCAATTAACAAGGGATCCCGGAAACTGTCGTTATGGCGGCAGGATTATTGGGCCAGTTGAGCCTTGGAAAAGGGATACAACCCCCGTCCTTCTAGGACGGCTTTTCTTCTTGTAGCCTATCAATCCAGTCCTCTAACATCTGCGTCATGGTTTTCCGCTTGGACGCTGCAACACGGCGCAGTTTTTCCAGCCTATCAGAGTCAA
>JBHJNR010000139.1:0-10745 GCA_050330615.1 Cyanophyceae cyanobacterium | reverse complement strand
GTCGGTCTCGGCCCCGTCATCGGTGACAAAGACTTCCCCATGTTGGTAAGGGCTCATGGTGCCGGGATCCACGTTGATATAGGGATCCAACTTGACGATGGAGACGGAATAATTGCGCGACTTGAGCAACCGGCCCAAACTGGCGGCCACAATTCCTTTGCCGATGCTGGAGACCACGCCCCCCGTGACAAACACAAACTTGGTCATGGCTCCTCTCCGATCCCAATACAGCTCATCAACATGAATCCCACATGATTGTGGCATTGTCTCATCGCCAGCTCCCCCATGACGTCAGGGGAAACTAGGGTCGCTGGATGATCGTCTCCATCATCCGCTTTTTGCCGTGAGGGTTGACCCCCACCAGTCGCACATACTCGCCCCTAAAGTCGCTCAGGCAAGTCTGTACCGAGTTCATCGCCTCGACGGGATCCGTCAGATGGCCTAACCCACAGCTTTTCCAAGAGTTCATCTTGTAGCGGCGTTTATCGACATGCTCGACCCCAACTTCGTAGCCTTGGCTGAGAATCTGCTGAATCTGCTGCTGGATGGTGGGATCCAATCCTACGGATGACGCTGGGCTGGAGGGGAGAGATTGGTCAGGTTGGGGGGAGTGAGGGGCGTTGCCATTGGGGGGTTGATGAGGCTGGTTCTGGGGGGACAGGGATCCCTGTGAGGGTGCTGGTGCAGAGGGTGCCGCCATTGACTTCAACCCCAGATAGTCCTCAGACAGCCGCAGATTTTGCACCTGTTGGGACTGAGCTTGGATTTGGTAGCCAATGTCGATCAAATGCTGGAGATGAACTTGGGGGGGATGAAAAGCGGTCTGGCCACCCTTCTTTTTGACCAGATGATCGGAGAGCTTTTCGATGCCAATGACTTGAACCAATTGCAAGATTTGCTCATCATAGAGTTGGGCGCGAATGGCTCCAAAAAAGTCAATCGATTGTTGGGGAAACGTATCGACTAATGTCTCAATATCTTGGCTGGATAGCTTGTCTGTCTCAAAGATGCCCTTGACAATTCCAATCCGGTCATCTCGCGTGGGATCCCAGTAGTATTTGGCCATCCGACCATCTCGGATCAGCGGCGCATACAGGGTGGACAGATCATTACCCGTGACGATGATCGGCACTCGTCTCAGGGGCTCCGGATCATAGCTACCCGGCAGCTGCACATTGGTGGGATTGTCGGCGATGTTCATCAGGGTGACATTCACCAACTGGGTGTTGACGGTGTACTGGGTCATGGCATTCATCCGGCCTGCCCCAGCATCAATGTCGTTGATCATCAACACACACATCTGGCCATTCTTGCGAATGTGATCAGAGGCTTCCCGATAGCGAAACCGCACCATTCGGGAGGAATCTCCGGCATCAGGGCTTTCTAATTCGCCACCCGAGATATGAATCACATGGATCTTCATCCGTTCAAAGATCAGATCGCACTGAAACGACTTACCTTCCCCTTTGCGGCCATGGATCCCTAGGAGCAGCGGCACCCGCACGTTGGGCAAATCTAGATAGTTTTTGGTGATGTGTAAGGGTAACGGCATTGAGAAAAGAAGGGGCAATGTAAAAGCTCATAAGAATCTCGTAGAACACCAAAACAAGATGAGATTTGTAAATTAGCTTAGTATAAAATCAGCTACGAAGCGGAGGACTCAAGCGTCAAAACAGGGGCGATCTTACTCAGCTTTAGAAAACTATTGTTCTCGATAAAATTCTGAATCGTCCATTCATTCTTAAACAAGATAATGGGGCGACCCTGACTATCTTTGGCGATCATGGCATTGAACAAGCTGGAGATTTCATCTAGATCAGCCCAACTGTTTTCCACCCAGCGGGCCAGGGTATAGGGCAACATATCCAGACGAGTTTCGACGTTATATTCATTTTCCAGCCGATATTGCACCACCTCAAACTGTAACTGTCCCACCGCCGCCACAATGGGATCCCGTTTGGAGTCATCTGCCGAGTACATGATCTGCACCGCCCCTTCTTCTTGCAACTCTGAAACCCCTTTCTGGAATTGCTTAAACTTAGACGGATTTGGATTTTTGAGATAGGCAAATAACTCCGGCGAAAAACTTGGGATCCCTGGATAGAGCAGTTTGGATCCCGTGTAGATGGTATCGCCAATGGTGAAAAGACCAGGATTGTTGAGACCGATCACATCGCCCGCATAAGCCTCCTCAATCGATTCACGATCTTGGGCAAACAGCTTTTGCGGATAGGACAGACGCACGGTGCGATTGAGGCGGGCATGATTGACTGTCATATCCTTTTCAAACTTGCCAGAGCAGATGCGGACAAAGGCGATCCGATCCCGATGTTTGGGATCCATATTGGCCTGGAGCTTAAACACAAAGCCTGTAAATTCGGGGTGCGTTGGGAGAATGGTCCCCAACGTGCTCTCATGAGGGGCTGGGGGCAATGCCAGCTGTAAAAAGGAATTGAGAAAGAGCTCCACCCCAAAATTGGTCATGGCGCTGCCAAAGAAAACTGGCGTTTGCTTGCCCGCATGAACTTGATCGAGATCTAACGTGGGCATCAACCCCTCGATCAGCTCCAATTCCTCATGAAATTGAGCAAAAACATCGGCTTCCACCAATTCTTCGAGGCGGGGATCCTCAAGCTCCATGATCAAATCCTTGACGCGGGTTTTGCCCCCGATCACCCGTTCAAACAGGTGGACTTTTTGGGAAGCCCGATCATAGACCCCGGCAAAGCGATCCCCGGATCCAATCGGCCACACCATCGGATAGGGCTTGAGGCCCAATTCCCTCTCCAGTTCATCCATCAAGTCCAGTGGCTCGCGGGTGGGACGATCCATCTTGTTGATGAAAGTAAAGATCGGCAACGACCGCATCTGGCAGACTTCAAATAATTTGCGAGTCTGGGTTTCCAGCCCTTTCCCGGCATCCTCCAACATCACCGCATTATCAGCTGCTGCCAATGTTCGATAGGTGTCTTCGCTAAAGTCTTGGTGCCCAGGCGTATCCAGCAGATTGAGACGAATATTTTGGTAGTCAAACTGCAACACCGTCGACGTAATCGAGATGCCCCGCTGCTTCTCCAAGTCCATCCAGTCGGAGGTGACTTTCTTTTGGGCGCGCCGAGCTTTGACCGCCCCAGCCTCCTGAATTGCACCTCCATACAGGAGCAGCTTTTCGGTCAGGGTGGTTTTACCGGCATCTGGGTGCGAAATGATGGCGAATGTCCGCCGCTGCTGGGCAGCTTGAATCAGGTCTAATGACTCCGACATGAGGGATCCTAATGAGTTGCGAGCAAAGGGCCGGGAAGAAGGGCAAAGAACAGTGTTGGGATCCCTAGGGCTCAAGACTCGGCACCAAGGGCCATGCAGCGTGTTGAGGGTGCTGATGGGTCAAGGGCGCAACCCCAGTCTGATGGCTCAGCCAACATCCGGTGTGCTGGCAGTCGCGTGGGGGACAAACATGAGGATCGGTAAATAAGCTCATCCTATGACGATAGCAGAGCCTATGCCTGAGCGCAGGCCCGACAGTCGAGAGTTAGGTGATACCCTAAGTGCCCAGAAGGCCCTGAAAGGACATCCAAGCAAGATATCAAGATATCCAGACAAGACATCTAGCTCGCGATCCCCTCATCAGCCCGTATTGCGCATCCCCGCCGCGATGCCGTTGATGGTCAACATTGCACCCCGCAGTAGTTCAGCTCGGCTGTAGCGCGACCGCCCCCTGGCTTCCCGATGTTCTCGTAACCGCTTCAACAACGACACCTGAATAAAGCCCAACGGCACAATGGCCGCATTCCGCAGCTTCACCGACCGCTGTAGGTGAGGATCATTGTCCAAAAGCTGATCATGTTCGGCAATCTGCAACACCAGTTCGCGAGTGCGATACATTTCCTCCGCAATCAGCTCAAACAGCTCCTCAGCCCGATCTAAGCGTTCTGGCGACGAAAGCTCGCGCACATAGTGGCGGGCAATTTGCAGATCCACTTTGGCCAGTGTCATCTCTACTTTGGAGATCACCATCCGAAAGAAGGGCCACTCCCGGTAGAAGAACCTCAGGAGTTTGAGGTTGTTCTCAGGCATTTCTGCCACAAATGACTGCAACGCCGTCCCCACCCCATACCAAGCGGGCAATAAAAAGCGGCTCTGCGTCCAACTAAACACCCACGGAATTGCCCGCAGTCCCGACAACTCCTTTTTGCCCCCGCCACGACGAGAGGGGCGAGAGCTAATCTGCAACTGGCTGATCTCCTCAATCGGGGTAACCTCGTGGAAAAACTCCAGGAAGCCCGCCTGCTCATAGACCAGATCCCGATAGGCAGAGCGCGCCCGCGTGGCCAGATCCTCCATCAGCCGCGACCAGTCGTGATAGTCCGCCGGATAGGTATGCAACAAACTGGCCTGAATCACCGCACTAGTGACAGTCTCAAGATTGTAGATGGCCAAATCCTGAAGGGAATACTTGGAGGCCAACACCTCTCCCTGTTCGGTGATCTTGATCCGCCCTCCCACACTGCGACCCGGCTGGGCCAGTACCGCATCATAGGCAGGGCCACCGCCGCGACCCACCGATCCGCCCCGGCCATGAAAGATCTGCAACTGGACGCCGTACTTTTCCACCACCTGTTGCAGCTCTTGCTGGGCCTTGTAGATCTCCCAATTGCTGCTCAAAAAGCCCGAGTCTTTGTTGCTATCTGAGTAGCCCAGCATCACCTCCTGGAGGTCACCGCGATGGGCCAGATAAGCCCGATAGGAGGGCAATTCCAGCATGGCGGTCAGTACTTCTGGAGCCCGCTTTAGATCCTCGACTGTCTCAAACAAGGGCACCACATTCAAAGCCCCGGTACCACTCACGGGATCATAAAGTCCCACTTCTTTGGCCAACAGCAATACCTCCAACAGGTCACTGACATCGCGGCTCATGCTGATGATGTAGGTTTGGCAAATCTGGGATCCAAACTCCCGTTGGAGGCGACGGATCACTTGGAACGTGGCGATCAGCTCCAATGTCGTCTCAGCCAGGGGCACCTCTGGTGGCAAAAAGGGCCGACGAGTCTGCAATTCTCTCAGCAAAAACTCCACCTTGGCGGCTTCATCCATGTCGCTGTAGGGCATGGGCAGCAATCGCAGATACTCGAAAATCTCCGTCAAGCCCGCCTCGTGATAGCCACTATCCTGCCGGACATCCAGGTGAGCTAGGTGAAAGCCAAAGACTTGGACTTGAGCAATCAGGTGTTTGAGCTGGCGACAGGGCAGATTGCTGGCCATCAGACTCTGCTGAATCAGGATCAAATCCGCCAAAAAGTCTTCTACCGTGGCATAAGCTTGGGGCATCTCCAGCGATTGGGGCTGAGTCTCCAATTGGGCCAGCCGCTGATTGCGCTCGCGGGTCAGCTCTAGCTTGCGCTGAATATATTTCAGCTTGAGGCGATAGGGCTCTTGCCGATAGACCAGCGAAAACTCGTCATAAAGATCGGGAAACAGGCGCTGATCTTCCTCAAGCGCATCCAACAGGGGCGTATCCACATCTCCCCAATGCAGCGAGACACTGAGGGTTTTGCCCAATGTTTTGATCGACTCAATGTACTTATTGAGTACGAGGTTGCGCTGATACAAAGCCGTCTGCCAAGTCACCTCTGACGTGACAGACGGATTGCCATCCCGGTCAGCCCCCACCCAGGATCCAAAGCCACAAAAATCGGCTGGGGGCAGCTCCATATCGGAGTAGGTTCCCTGCATGGCTCGGGCGAACTGTTCTTGCAGGAGAGGAATGGCATCAAACAGCACTTCCTCAAAGTAGTGCAGCGTATAGTCCACCTCATTCAAGACGGTGGGTTTGACTTGGTGCAGCTCATCGGTGCGCCACCAGAGCAAGATCTCCTCTGCCAATTCTTGCCGAATCACAGGCATCCGAGCTTGATCCACATGCTGAGACCAATCCAGTTGACTGAGCAAGGTAGAGAGGGTGCGCTGCTTTTCCCGAATTGTGTGGCGGACGATCTCGGTGGGATGGGCGGTAAACACCATGCGAATCCGGAGCTGCGCCAACAGCCTTCGCAACAGACCAGGAGGTACCCCTTGGGCTTTGAGATAGGGGAAGAGACGCTCCAATTTTTCATAGGCTCGGGCAGACTTGGGCTGGCGATTGACCACCGCTTGATCCGCCTCATTGGCCCGCTCGTAATGCTGTTCGACGATATTGATCAACTGAAAAAACAATGCAAAGCCTCGAGCCGCCTGAATCGATTCCTCTAGGCCCAGGTGCTCGACGATCTGCAACATTTCGGCGGAAGGCTGTTCCGGAGCTTGTCCTTCGGGGGAGGTGGAACGCAGCAGCCGCAACAGATTGACCAATCGCTGCCCACATTCTCGCTCTAAGACTTCTTCCCAGAGATCCTCGACCAATTGCAGCCGTTGACTCAAGACTGAGTTGGGGCGCAGACCGAGGGTGATATGGCTATTGATGCCTGACTCCTGAGCCCTGACATCCTCGAGCGGATTGAGACGATCCTGGGCGTCCCCTGCAGTACCTGGGTTCAAGCCATTCGAGTTCAAGTCATTCGAGTTAAAATCATCCGAATGACTGTTATCCGGGTGACTGTTATCCGGGCTTATGACCGGTTGATCGGGAAGAATTGGCTCCTCCTGTTGGCCTTGAGAATCCTGGAGGGTGTTCAGCTCTTTTGTGACTAAATCATCGACCAATTCATCCGTTGTCAGCTCTAGAGAACTCCAACTGGGTGCGGTGGACATGCGCGCACGCTCCGGCATTGCTTTTCCACCCCATATTAGAGCCTGTTTCTGCTTTGGTCAGATGTAACTCTTGACACGGACTTCAGTCAGATCCTGTGGCAAAGGTAAAACATCAGGCTTGGGATGGTTTTGAGTCTGGTCTCGACCGGAAAGGGATGCTGAGGCAGATCTGGTTAAAGGATAGAGGAGCCAAAGGATAGAGTGGGAAAAGGCATTTTTGGCGGCTCACTCATCTATGGCTCGTTCCCATCTCCAGCAGTTGGCCTTTTATCTGCGCCCCCATCAGCGGATGGCTTGGCTGGGCATCGGATCCTTGCTACTCGTCAACGCCATGGGGGTGTTTCTGCCCTGGTATATCCGGATGGCGATCGATGATTTGGCGGGAGCAGCTCCACTGACCAATCCGGGATCCCAGGTGGTGGTCTATGCGCTGGTGGTGTTGGCGGTGGCCACCGTGATGATGGGGATCCGGATTGTGTCGCGGGTGTGGATGTTTGGCATCGGACGACAGGTGGAGTTTGACCTCAAGCAGTCGATTTTTGAGCATCTGCTGCGGTTGCCCCCCTCCTATTTCAGCACCCAAAAAGCTGGAGACATCATCAGTCGGGTAACCAGCGATGTGGAAAATGTGCGGCGGTTGCTGGGGTTTGCCCTCTTGAGCTTGGCCAATACGGTGTTTGCCTATGCCTTGACCCTGCCCGCCATGTTGGTAATCGATGTGCGGCTGAGTTTGCTAGCCCTGTCGGTTTATCCGTTCATGCTGATCTTGGTCAAGCTGACCAGCTCACGACTGCAAAAACAACAGCTAGAGGTGCAGCAGCATCTCAGCCACATGAGCGACCTGATTCAGGAGGATATGAACGGCATCACCCTGATCAAGGTCTATGCCCAGGAAGGCCATGAACAGGGAGCGTTTGACCGCCGTAATCAAAAGCTTCTGGATGCCAATTTAACCCTGGCCTTCACCCGCAACTGGCTGTTCCCCTCTCTGATTGCGCTGGTGGGCTTGAGTCTGCTGGCCTTGCTCAGTGTCGGTGGCCCCCTGATCGGCAGTGGTGACCTATCGCTGGGGGACTTTTCAGCCCTGACCCTCTATGTGGAACGATTGGTCTTTCCCACCGCTTTGTTGGGGTTCACCATCACCGTCTATCAACGGGGACAGGTGAGCTTAGATCGGATTGAGGCCATCTTGGGGGTGGAGCCTACCATTCAAGACAGTCCCGATTCCACCCTCCTAAGGGATCCCAAAGGTCATATCCGGGCGCAGGATCTCACCTTTACCTTTCCAGGTACTGATAAACCCGCGCTGGATCGGGTCAGTTTTGAGATCCATCCAGGGCAGATGGTGGCGATTGTGGGGCCAATTGGATCCGGCAAGACCACCTTGGCCAATGCGATTCCTCACCTGTTGGAGATCAGTCCCCAGCAACTTTGGATTGATGGCCAAGATGTCACCCGCCTACAGCTGGGATCCCTGCGCCGTAGCATCGCCTATGTGCCGCAAGAGAGCTTTTTGTTCAATGCAACGGTGCGGGACAACATTCGCTATGGGCAACCGGATGCCTCTGATCATGAGGTAGAGCTCGCTGCCAAAGCTGCCCGCATCCATGATGAGATTCAGACCTTTCCGATCGGGTATGACACGCTCGTGGGGGAACGGGGCATCACCCTTTCGGGGGGACAACGACAGCGGGTGGCCCTGGCCCGAGCGTTGTTAGTGGATCTACCAATCTTGATCTTGGATGACTCTCTCTCCAGTGTGGACAACCAGACGGCTCTGGA
Source organism: Cyanophyceae cyanobacterium (assembly GCA_050330615.1). Taxonomy (GTDB): domain Bacteria; phylum Cyanobacteriota; class Cyanobacteriia; order Thermostichales; family Thermostichaceae; genus JAAUUM01. The sequence continues at coordinate 2,219 of JBHJNR010000139.1, read as the reverse complement.
GATCTTGGCCAATTTGTCTCAGAACTTTGGGGCTCAAAACTTTGGGGCTCAGCACTTTGGGGCACTTCAGCAGCGCAAAACCGTCATTTCCATCTCCCATCGCCTCACCACTATCATCGATGCTGATCAGATTTTAGTGATGAAAGAAGGACAGATTGTGGAATCGGGATCCCATGCGCAGCTGTTGAGCCAAAGTGGCCTCTATCGTTATCTTTGGGATCAGCAAAAACTAGAAGAAGTGTTGCAATAAGCTGGCGATTGTGCCGCTTAGGCTTGTTCTTCCCGGCGTTGCAGCACCTGAGCCTGAATAGCCGCCTCCGCCCCCTGGTCGGAAGGGTGGTAGAACTGGGATCCCTGGAGATTGTCGGGCAGATACTGCTGGGCCACCCAATGGTCTCGAAAAGCATGGGGATAGCGGTAACCCGCCCCATGTCCCAAGCCTTTTTTGTCGCGGCTACCATCTTTGAGATGATTAGGCACCTCGTCTGAGAACGCTTGTTCCACCGCTTTGAGGGCTTCAAAAAAGCCCAGCACACTGTTGGACTTGGGGGCAGTGGCCAGATACAGAGCGGCATGGGCTAAGGCATAGTGCCCCTCTGGTAATCCCACCCGATCAAAAGTAGCAGCGCAGGCATTGACCACCACAATCGCCTGAGGATCCGCTAGGCCCACATCCTCACTGTCCAAGATGCTCATGCGACGAAACAAAAACCGGGGATCCTCGCCTGAGTGGATCATGCGGGCCAGCCAATAGAGGGCGGCATCTGGGTCGGATCCCCGCAGGCTTTTGATAAAAGCACTGATGCTGTCGAAGTGGGCATCCCCATCGCGGTCGTAGAGCAAGGCCCGCTGCTGGATCGAGTCCTCTGCCACCGCCACCGTAATGTGTAGGATCCCGTTGGCATCTGGCTGGGTGGTTTCCACCGCCAGTTCCAGCGCATTCAGCAGGGCACGGGCATCCCCATTGGCCACATTGACCCAATGCTCTAGGGCCGCCGGATCAATCTGCACCTGGCGTTCTCCATACCCCCGCTCGGGATCCCGCAGGGCCTGATGGGCAATGCGTTGCAGATCTGTAGGAGTGAGGGTTTTGAGCTGAAACAGGCGAGAGCGGCTGACCAGGGCTGCGTTGACCTCAAAATAAGGATTTTCGGTGGTGGCCCCGATCAAGGTGACGGTGCCGTTTTCCACCCAGGGCAGCAGGGCATCCTGTTGGGACTTGTTAAACCGATGGACTTCATCCACAAATAAGAGGGTGCGTTGGCCATAGAGCCGCTGCCGCTCCTGGGCATCATCAATGGCAGCCCGAATGTCTTTGATCCCGGCCAGTACGGCATTGAGGGCGATGAAATGGGCGCGGGTATGGCGGGCAATGATCTGGGCCAATGTAGTCTTGCCCGTCCCCGGTGGGCCAAAGAAAATCAGAGAAGAGATCTGGTCGGCCTGAATGGCTCGCCGCAATAGTCGCCCCTCCCCCAGAATGGGATCCTGGCCGATAAACTCATCCAGATGGCGGGGACGCATTCGGGCAGCTAAGGGGGCTTGCCGTTCCAGCTGCTGAGCAGCCTGATAATCAAAGAGATCCATATATTGTGCTGCCCTTGAGTCAAATGTGCCCAGCTCTGAGATCAGTTTGATCTCAGTCATTCTCTCGTCGCAATGTTACACCAGGACTAGGTTTCATCTCTTTCTTGCTCTAGCTAAACCTGTCTATCTCGAAGGCGATTTTTCTAATACAGCTTGTTCACTTATTAAGTGTGACAGCTCTCGCTCTCAAGACCCCTAGAAGACTGCAAGGATAGAAAAGCTGTATTGGATATTTATTGAATAGGCTGTAAACGTATTTTAGAAATCTCAACACAACCCAGCGATCTCGTCCTCGATTCCTTCGCGGGTTCCGGCACCACTGGCGCAGTGGCTCACAAAATGGGTCGCCGCTGGATCATGGTCGAACTGGGCGACCACTGCCACACCCACATCATCCCTCGCTTGCAAAAAGTCATCAACGGCGACGATAAAGGAGGCATTAACGAAGCGGTTAACTGGCAAGGCGGCGGCGGCTTTCGCTACTACAAAATCGCCCCCTCCCTGCTCAAAAAGGACAAATGGGGCAACTGGGTCATCAACCCCGACTATCATGCCGAAATGCTCACCGCTGCCCTCTGCAAGCTAGAGGGCTTTACCTACGCCCCATCAGAAACCCTCTACTGGCAGCAGGG
>JBHJNR010000138.1:0-9852 GCA_050330615.1 Cyanophyceae cyanobacterium | reverse complement strand
TCCAGGCTACGAATAACCTGCTGAAGCACTTGGGCGTTAGCAGTCTTGAGTCTGGGATAACTGGTCTTTGCTGCTGTCAGTGACTTGCACTGCCGAGCGTAAGAGGGGAAGGGCGCATCTGCTGGCAGGATGAACTCTTGCCGAATGGAACAGGCGTTGATGGGGCACTTGCGGGAATCCAGCCAGTCCTTGCGTTCCCGCAGCGCAAAGTTCCAGACATTGCGGCACACCTCCAAGGTATTCTCAATCTCTGAAACCTGCTCAGCAGTCGGCTCTAGCTTGAACTCCCAGGTCATGTTTAGCATGGCCTTGTTATACCCTAAGAAATAGGTTCACGCTTCTTGGGGTCACAGTATTGCTGCTCCCTCTGGTCGCCCGTTGCTTCACCACCCCCTAACCCCTTCGGGGTATAGGCGGAGCACTGCGACGGATTTTGGTAATACGGCATTCTGGGTGCGCTCACTCAAGGCGCAGAATCACAGCAATTGTTCATACTCTGCGTCTAAAACTCGAACAAAGGTGCTCCTTGGTGCCTCTCAAAGCAGAGCGGCACCGGTAGTAAGACATCTACTTCCAAGTGTTTAGGACAGTCCCACCCCTTTATTGACAAAGTCAAGGGTATAGGCCTGTTTGTAGTCCACATCAGGGTCAAAAACCCCCACTTCAGTCATGCTGGTGAAGAACTCTTCCCACCGTTCATCGGTCATGGCACCAATGCCAAGAGTCTCGGCATCGCCGGAGGTAATGATGCCAAATTCGTCTAATTTCTCAAACGAATAGGCCAACTGGTCGTCAGATATCTCAGGGTTATCGATCTTGATCAAGTCATAAGCAGGTTCGGGATCCTCCAGGAAGCTATACCAACCCAAGATGGAGGCATCCACAAACCGCTGCACCAAGTCGGGATCCTCTTCCACGAGGCGGCGGGTGGTCTCAATGGTGGTGGAATAAGGGTTGTATCCTAGGTCGGCCAGCAAGAATACTTCTGGGGCAAAACCACTCTCCTGCTCAATCGCAAACGGCTCAGAAGTGAGGTAGCCCTGCTGGGCAGAGGTCTCATCGGCTAGGAATGGCCCCGAATTGAAGTTGTAGGGGCGGGTTTGCTCGTCTGTGAAGCCATAGCGATTGCGAATGTAGGGCCAGTAGGTGGTAAAGGCTCCTGTCGAGACATAGATAGAACGTCCGGCTAGATCCTCAAATTCGGTGGTACCCGGATGAGCCATTAAGACCTGGGGATCCTTTTGGAACATCGAGGCCACTGCAATCAGGGGGATATCTTCTGCCACCGCATTGAGCACGCCACCACTACCTCCCATGGCAAAGTCTGCCGCCCCCCCTGCCAAAACCTGGGTGATATTGACCCCAGGGCCACCCATCTGAATAGTGACATCCAGGCCATGCTCGGCATAAATACCGGTGGCCACGGCTTGATAAAAACCGCCATGTTCCGCTTGGGCAAACCAATTGGTGCCATAGGAGACGGGGGTCAGTTCTGCTTGGGCGATCACCGTCGGGGATCCATAGCGGGTGGAGGCTTTGGCCCCCCAGCCTGAGGCCAGGATCCCGCCACCTAAGGCTGCTGCTCCAGAGCGGAGGAGCTGACGCCGACTAATAGGGGTATAAATGTGAGTCATGGGAAAAGTCCTCTTGCTAGGATGGCAAATTAGGCTGACCAATGGCGATACGGCACTTGACGGGGATCCCTTGACCCAGACTAGTGGCACAGACCGGCCCATCTTAAGCCAACATTTTAGAGCGATCTGCTTGGAATGATTGTAGTTATCCAACTGCAAAGCCTCGTATTCCCGTCGTATTGCAAGCTACGAATCCACAGATAGTGCTGCCAGTCCTGTGTCAGGCTGGATTGAGACCTCTATTGTTTTGAGTGCTGGCTTGTGCGGATCGATATCATTACGCTATTTCCTGAGTTCTTTGCCTCACCGCTGCATACCGGTTTAGTGGGCAAGGCTTTGGAGGGGGACATTGCCTCAGTTCATCTCACCAATCCGCGCCAGTTTGCCACCGATAAACATCGTCGGGTGGATGATGAGTGCTATGGCGGTGGGGTGGGGATGCTGCTGAAGCCGGATCCCTTGTTTGCGGCGGTGGAATCGTTACCCAGATTGGATCCCCGTCAGATCATTTTGATGACTCCTCAGGGATCCCCGATCACCCAATCGGTGCTGAAAGAATTGGCCTGTCTGCCCCAGCTGGTCTTGATCTGTGGTCATTACGAAGGGGTAGATGAGCGGGTACGTCACCATTTGGTCACGCACGAGCTTTCTCTGGGGGACTTTGTTCTTACCAGTGGCGAGATACCCGCTCTGGCCGTCTTGAATGGGGTGGTGCGCCTGCTCCCCGGCACGGTTGGGAAGGTAGAGTCTCTGAAGCAAGAGAGTTTTGAAGCAGGCTTATTAGACTTTCCCCAATACACCCGCCCGCCTGAGTTTCGGGGGCACACAGTGCCGGATGTGCTGCTTTCGGGTAACCATCAGGCCATTGCCACTTGGCGACGACACCAACAGCTGATCCGCACCTGGCAACGGCGTCCCGACCTGTTGGATCCAACTCTGCTCTCAGAGGCCGACCAATCCTTTTTGCGGGAGTGGCAGAACAATGGGCAGAACTGCTGAGAGGAACCAAAGGCTTTAGACTAGTGACAGTGAAGGGATCCCGTGGGGTTTCTCTCCTACATTGCTATTAGCCCTGGGTTTGTCTCTAATGGTTCATGTGGTATTGGTCGCTCCCGAGATCCCCGCCAATACCGGCAATATCGCCCGCACCTGTGCCGCCACCCAAACCCCGCTGCACCTGGTAGGTTCATTGGGATTTCGCCTCAGCGATCGCCATCTCAAACGGGCGGGCTTAGACTATTGGGGTGCGGTCGATCTGCACCGCCATGATAGCTGGCCCCAGTTCTTGACCCATGCCAGCCCCTCCGAGGAGTCCCGCCTTTGGTGCCTAAGTGTACGGGGATCCCGTCCCTATACAGAGGTGAGCTTTCAGCCTCAGGACTGGCTGATCTTTGGCAGTGAGTCACAGGGCTTAGATCCTGATATTCTGGCCCAACACCCCAGCTTACGGATTCCAATGTCGGGGCCGGTACGTAGCCTTAATTTGTCTAATGCAGTAGCAATTGTTCTATTTGAAGCTCTACGGCAGTTACAAAAGGGCTAATCTCGCCCTATTAAACCTTTCTGCTCAAACCTTAATCAGCCCAAACCTTAACGGGATCTAATCTTTTTGTCTTGAGGCGAGCCGATTTTCCCCCTGGGGGATCCAGGCACGAAAATAAGTCCACCCCTGGCTACTATCTACACTGATACGCCCCTGAAATTGAGTGATCAATTGCTTGACTAGGGCCAACCCTAAGCCGGTGCCCCCATGCTTCCATCGATCAGATAGAGGGATCCGGTAGAACTTTTCAAACAGGCGGGGTAGTTCGGTATCAGGGATCTCGGTGGAATTGGCGCAGACAAACAGGATCCCATCATCCTGGGGGTGAGCGGTGAGGTAAATCTGGCCATTGGGAGCAGTGTATTTGATGGCATTATGAGCCAACTCCCGCAGAATCCGACCTAGGCAATTGGTATCTGTCCAAAACAGATTAGTCTCTTCTACCCGTGAATCTAAGGCTGAATTCACAACTAAGGATCCTGGCGATAGAGCGGGATCCACGACCCATTGTTGAGATTTTGCCACTGCTTGGGGGGCAAATTCGCAGTTGATCTGATGTAAATAAGTGGGCAAATCAATCGGTTCTATTTGAAGGGTATATCCCTGTAGTTCTAATCTCTGCATGTCTAGTAGATCATTAACCAGAGCAATCTGCCGGTCACACTCTTGCATCGCCACCTCATAGTATTGATGGCGTTTTTCTTCGACTGAGGTGCGTTTGATCATGCCCAAGGCCATCCGTAAATTGGACAAGGGAGAGCGCAACTCATGGGAAACGGTGCTGACAAAGTCATCCTTGAGCCGGTTTAACCTCTCCAACTCAAGCACCTGAGTTTGGGCGGATTGATAGAGGCGAGCTTGTCGAATTGCCACAGCACAAAGATTAGCAACCTGCTGAACCAACTGAATCTCAGTTTCCCGAAAGACTTGGTCGGGAGATCGATCCACACTGATTAATCCCAACAACTTGCCCTCATCTAAGATAGGACAGTTCAGCAAGGTAATCCAGCAGTTATCTGCTGGCTCAAAGGTGCAGCGGTGGGTATACAGCCCCTCACGATATTGTTCCCAGAGAATGCCAAAATCGGAGGGATAAGACGTCGGCTGTGTTTCATAGGTCCTATCGAGGCAGGACGTTAGGGCGGGGCTATATTCATATCGAGGTTTATAGTAAAGCTGATCTTTTGAGAAGAAACCAATCACACAGCTGAATGTGTCAAGCGTCTCTACCATTTGTTTGACAACTGTGCTGAGGATTTCGACTTCATCTAAGCTTGTGAGCAAATGAGTGCTCAAGGAATGAAGCATTGCCTCGATTTGAAGTGCTTCTTGAAACTCCGCTGTCCGGATCTCGACTTGGACATTTAAATCTGCATTGAGTTTTTGAACTTGGGTGTAGAGCTGATCTTTTTGGCTGGCAACTTGTTTGAGTTCTGATTCCATCCTTTTTTGGGCGGTAATATCGCGACCAACAGAGAGGATTTCAGTCAGGATCCCCGAGCTATCAAAGATGCCTTGATCGATCCAGTTGAGCCAGCGGTGATTTCCTTCTGGGCAGGGATAGGCTCTCTCAACAGTATTGAGTGGATGGGTTGGCGTGAGTTTTGCAAAAGCCTCTTTAATCTTGACCTGTTCCGGAGCAGTTAGCTCATTAATCCAGTACTTTCCTATCGCGTGATCGTGATTGTCATTAAAAAAGTTGAGATATGATTGATTGACAAACTTAACCTGCGTTTTGGGCGTATATCGACAAATTAATTCTGTTTGAGTATCAAGGATAAAACGATAAAACTCTTCTTGTTCATGAAAGTCTTTGATTTGATTTCTCTGGGCTAGTGTCATGGCCGACAAGGTTTTAATCAAGACTTGGAGCTCAGAGATAGGCCCTGGAGCAACCGTGAGTAGATCTTGATCTTGGGCAGGATAGTCTGAATCGCTGGCTTGATCGATCAATCGTTGGGCCTGGCGAGATAACAGCCCAATTGGACGGGTGATCCGATCGGCAATCACCGTTGTTACCAAGAGGGATCCTAGAGCAATGATGCCGCCCAAGACTAGGGTGCGCTGGGTATTGCGATTCACGTCTGCCAGGATTTCTGCTTCTGCAACCCCCCGCACCAGATACCAATTTAAGTCCTCTAATCCTGCCAAGGGATCCACCTCGATCAGGTGAGGATCCCCGTCACATTGGCATTGATAGGACTGATGCTCCATCACCGTTGCCAGAGATCCAAAGTTTTGATCTAAAGACTGCCCGATTAGACTGACAACTGGATCGGGGCTGTCGCGTGCTAACCGCAGAGATCTAACAGAAGGACTATCTTCCTCCCCTTGTAGCTCTGCCCCAGGCCCAAGAATCAGATGGCCCTGCCCATCCACGATCAAGCTTTGGCCGGGATAGGATTGATCCAGCTCAGCCAATACAGTTTCAATCTGCTCGGTGGAAACGCTGGCCTCTAAAATTCCCTGTAACTCGCCACTATCATCCAAAAGCGGCAGTCCCGTCAGGATGATGTACTGCTCGTCTGCAAAAAAACTGCCGAACAATGGACTGCGGGTGTTTTGGCTGGACTGGCTCATCGTCTCAAACCAAGGCCAAAGCCGCCCATCATAAAAGCCTAACTGGACTAGCATCGCACTGGAGCCATCCCCCAAGGATCCCAGTTCGATCCCTGTGACCTCTCCAGCCCCTGCATTCGGGGTGCGATAAAGCCAACGGGATCCATCGGGTTGTCGCTGGGCCAAAATCAGACCACCTGAGTTGGTAATCAACCCCAGATAGCCCATTTGTGGGAATCGCTCCATTTGCTGGCCGAGATACTGTCCCCAGATTGTCAAGTCGGCATCGTTCAACTCAGTGGGATCCGGCAACAGTCCCAAACGGATATTGTCGCCATTAAGAAGATTGATTTGGGCTGGTAGATCCAGATATGTTTCCAGCTCATCTTCCACCCGCTTGCTGATCTGCTGGTTCAGCTCTCTCACCAGCGAAAAAACAGCCCGCCGACCTGAGATCCATGACAAACCACCGATCCCCACCATACCCATCGCAATCACTGTGACCAAAGGCACCGTCAAAGCTGTTCGCAGCGGGATCCGCCAGCCCAGGGAAGGGGGATTAATGATGGTTTGGCTTTCTGTCTCCCGCTGATCACCAGGCTCTCTCTGATCTCGAGCTCGCTGATTTGGCATAGGGGATGATTGGAACATCTTGGCCTAATTTAGCGGGTAAGTCGGGGGGGTTCAAGTGCCTTTTGAAGGCTACTGAGGCCGACTTCTGCTCCAATGGCCAGGACAGCCACGGGGATGGCTCCCACCAAAAGGATGGCATTGTCGTAGACGGCGAACCCCAATGTAATAAAGGTGCCCAACCCACCGGCTCCGATAAACGCGGCTAGTGTAGCACTGGCAATCACTTCGATGGTTGCGGTCTTAATGCCAGCAATGATCACGGGCAAGGCCAAGGGAATCTCAATCTGGCGCAACACCTGCCCTGAGGTCATGCCCATGCCAAAGGCTGCTTCTTTTATAGCGGCATCGATCTCTCGAAAGGCCACATCGGTACTGATCAAGATCGGCGGCATCACCAACAAGGTCAGAGCCACCACCGCTGATCGAAAGCTGAGACCCAAATAGGGAATCGCCAAAAACAATACCGCCAAACTGGGGATCACCCGCAAAGCATTAAAGCCATTGATCATCACCAGCGATGCCACCCGCGAGCGAGAACTCCACCAACCCAAGGGCAGGCCAGCTACGATCCCGATCAGCAACGGCACCGCGACTAAAGCGAGGTGTTGCTGGAGTGCAGTCATCACCTGGTCTTGATTGCGACTGGCATACGCTAGGGAACGGCTGAGTAACTCGGACATGGCTCAAAATGAGCTGAGGGCTGGAGTCTTTAACAGCATCCTCAACGCCTCCAGGAGCTGGGCATTTTGGGCTTCAGTGCCCACCGTGATTCGCAACTTGTCGGCCAATCCGGGCTGTTTGAAATAACGCACCAGGATGCCATTTTCTTTGAGGCCCAGATAGAGGTTTTCTGCTGATTGGGGCGGTTGGGCCAGGAGGAAATTGGTCTCAGAAGGCCAGACTTTGAACCCCAGTTGTTCTAGAGCTGCTGATAACCGAGTCCGGGATCCTTTTACCTTCTCAGCACAGTCATTCTTATAGGTCTGATCCCGCATGGCTGCTGCCCCGACCCGGATCGCTACTGCGTCAATGTTGTAGCTATCTTTCACCTTAAACAGTCCGGCCAATAAGCTGGGCTGCGCGATACCATAGCCCAGTCGCAAGCCCGCCAGCGAATAGCCTTTCGAGAGGGTGCGGGTGACCAAGACATTGTCAAACTCCTGCACCAAGGGCAAGGCACTGCCGGTGGCAAAGTCCACATACGCCTCATCCACCACCAGGATCCCGGTGAGACTGGCGGCTAACTGGCGCAACTCGGCAATCTCGACCCGATGCCCCGAAGGGCTGTTGGGACTGGCGATAAAGGTCACCGCTGCATTCGTTGCTATCAGCTGTTGGATCGGCAACTCAAAGCCAGAACTGTAGGGGATCTCCACCACCTGAGCGGGTTGCAGCTGGCTCAACGTCTGATACAGCACATAGGTGGGGACGGGATAAGCCACCGCCCGCTCCTGCTCAGCACAGGCTCTGATGACGATGTTGAGAATGTCATCGCTGCCATTGCCCACGATTACCCATTCCGCTGGGATCCCTTCTACATCGGCTACCGCTTGGCAAAACTCCTTGGCATAGGGATCCGGGTACCGCCGCAGCGCCTCCCCAGATAGATCTTGCAGCACCGCCATCGCGGCTGGAGAAGGCGGATAGGGATTCTCGTTGGTGTTGAGCTTGAGAATCTGGGTGCCGGGCTTGGGCTGCTCACCGGGCACATAGCCCGTCATGGCGTCGATGCTGGGACGAAAAAGAGACATAATCACCCGTGATGAGATAAAACGTCCTAACCGTAAACCTGAAGCAGATCCTAGATTTTAGGATCCCACCTTTTCGGCAGCCTGGAGTCTTTCCACTGCCCAACCCCGTTGATGCAACAGCACAAACGAGATCATCAGATCAGGACCTTTCAAATCTCCCGTGAGTCCAGCTCTCAGGCTTTTCATCAACAGTCCCTTTTTGATGCCCTGCTCTTTGGCCACCTGATCTACCAAGGGTTTGAGGCTATCGACTGAGATTTCGGCTAACTCAGTCTGCCCCAAGACCTCGGCCATTTTGAGCAGGGCTGGCGTCACACCCTCCAATTTAATCTGCTCTAGAGCTGGGATCGTATAGGTCAACTCCTGTTGCAACAGATAGCGACTCACCGCTGGAGCCTCCGTTAGCCGTTGGATCCCTTCACTGATCAGGCTGGCCACAGCCTCCAGCCATTCAGGACTAGGAATCCCGCTCAGGCCTAGCCCTGCTGCCAGCCAAAACGGCGTGACCTTTTGCACCAAAGCGGCGGGGTCCAATTGCTTGATGTATTGGGAGTTGATCCAGTTGAGCTTGTCCCAATCAAATCGAGCCGCAGACCGGGTGACTCGCTCAAAATCAAAGGCTTGAGCCGCTTTGTCGATGGTGAATAATTCTTCGGCATCGGGGGGAGACCAGCTGAGCAAGGCCAGATAATTTTTGAGTGCCTCTGGCAAGAAGCCCATGTGCTGAAACTCACTCACCGAGGTGGCCCCATCCCGTTTGGAGAGCTTTTTGCCCTCTGGGTTGAGGATCAGCGGCGCGTGGGCAAAGGCAGGGGTCTCGTAACCCATGGCCCGATACAACAAAATCTGCTTGGGGGTATTGCCAATATGATCCTCACCGCGAATTACATGGGTGATCTCCATATCCACGTCATCCACCACCACCACCAGGTTGTAGAGAGGTTGGCCGATGCCCCCATCCTCAGACGAGCGCGCAATTACCATGTCGCCGCCCAAATCCTGAGTATTCCAAGTGATCTCCCCCCGAATCAGATCGGGCCAAGAGACATCCAGCGGTTCCTCAATTTTGAAACGGATCACCGGCTTGCGCCCCTCTTTGAGAAAAGCCTGCCGTTGCTCAGGGGTAAGGTTGCGGTGACGATTGTCGTAGCGGGGAGCCTTGCCCATCGCCTTTTGAGTGGCCCGCATATCTTCTAATTCTGCTTCGCTGACAAAGCAGTAGTAGGCAAATCCCCGATCCAACAGCTCCTGCACCACTTCCTGATGACGCAACCGCCGCCGTGATTGGTAGATCGGACCTTCATCCCAATCCAGCCCCAGCCAAGCCAAGCCCGCCAAGATATTGCGGGTGTACTCAGGTTTAGAGCGTTCCTGATCGGTATCCTCGACTCGAAGGACAAACTGGCCTCCTGCATGGCGGGCATAGAGCCAGTTAAAGACCGCTGTGCGGGCTGTACCGATGTGCAGATTACCCGTAGGGCTAGGAGCGAGACGAACACGAACAGTCACGATGAGGCAATCCTGAGAGAAAAGAAACAAACCTGGAGGGATCCCAAGTCCTCCTGATCCTAGAGCCTGAGGGATCCCGATGCCAGAGTATCAGCTGCGGTTTAGGATCCCTGATCAAATCCCTGTGACAAAGTCGCCCCATCCAGTTGCGCTCCGGTAGAAGTGGATCCTGTGATCACTGCATTCCCCCGGTTAGCTCCCCGTAAATCTGCTCCTTGACATC
>JBHJNR010000137.1:0-4541 GCA_050330615.1 Cyanophyceae cyanobacterium | reverse complement strand
GAGGCATTGGGCTGAGTACGCCCCTGCAAGGTGAAGGAGTTGCTGGTGACGGGATCCCCATCATTAAAGTTGGTCAGAGTAGGCTGCAACGGGGTCTGCCCCTGAGTCTGGGTCTGAACCGTGGCATTCACCTCTTGGCTGGTCAGGGTTTGGGTGGTGGTGGTGGCCCCTTCGATCAGTTGCACCGGCTGTTCTGCCGTCACGAAGCGGACTTGGTTGCTGTTTTCCAGACGAGCCACTAGGATCCCTTCGGTGGTGCGATCTTGGTTACTGACCAGAGCATTGGCCACGTAGGTGCCGGGGCTGACTTCACGGGTTTCAAGCCGGCTGACCCGCTGGCTGTCCTGAATGAGCAACACAGACACATCGCTAGCAGGAGTACCGTTGACCGTGATCAACAGGATCTCATTCGCTGCCAGAGGCCGGTTGCCTGCATTGTGAGAGACCGTTTCAATAGCAGCCCGGATCGGGGTGCCCACATTGAAACTCCAGGTCACGCGGCGGGTGGTGCCCTGACTATTGGTGAATTCTAGCAGTACGTCATGCTCCCCAGCGCTGAGGGGCTGAGTGGGACGATAGCTAAAGAAATCGCGGGTAATCACCGCCTGAGAGGTGACATCTTGCTCATCCACAAACACCTTGACCGTTTCAGGTCGCACAGAGACCCCATTAGACTCGCGAAAGGCGGCGGTGATGGGGGTACCGGGTTCAACATCCATCGCCCCTACCCCTGGGCTGGGATCCGTAATCTGTTGGGCATGGACGGGAGCTCCGGCCAAGCCGATCAAAACGGCTCCCAACAATACGCTAGAGGACAGATATCGGGTCAAAGCATTGGACTTTGTCATGAAGAAACCTCGGGTATCAGAACAAACAACATTAATAGACAAGACTTTCCCTTTATTGTGACTATCCTATCAGGGGGATTTCTAGGGGTTTAAAGCCTATCCCGGCTACTCTGAGGCGACAGATTGGAGGGAGTTGATGGGATCCCATCTGGAGGGAACAGCCACGTTGGAGGCCAGATCAACCCGTTCAATAAATAAAGATCGCCCCACTTTCCTGCAAATCAAGGCAGTGATCACCGGAGACATCATTGACCGTTGTCACCTCAACTGTGATCAGATTGGCTCCCGCTGCATCTTGAGTGGATGCCACTGCATATTGCACGGGGGATAACATGGGGGTGTTGAGGGCCAAACAATTGGGCACCACCACCTGTTCTAGTTGGATCTCCTGCCCAGTCTGTACCTCTGTCAGGGTGTTGGGATAGGGATCACTGAGCCCGTATTCTAGGGGATGGGGGGTACGGTTGAGCACCCGTACTGTAATAGGACGAGCTGGATCGAAACGGGCCACCACCTGCCACGGGGATCCCTGTACAGCGGGTGTAGTCCCCAAAATAGCCCCCATGATGCCTGCGGCAGTTAGCGCTATTGGGAAAAGCGCGTAAGCCAGCGAAGAATGACGATGGGGCAAGCCAGGATCCTCAAATGAGATTAATAAGCGTGACTCTTCTCCACCGGAAAAAGTTCCCCACAGGCAGACTAGACAGCAGTCCCAGCCTATCAATCAATCAGCTCCTCCGCTTCAGGGTCTTTAAGATTGCTGACCCGATAGTCCCATTCAATGGGGGGCATCTCCTCAAAAGCCTGCTTAAGGGACTGCTCCCATTGCCGCCGGATTCTGGCCAGATAGGGATCCCCGGTCTTGAAGCGCAGGCGATGCTTTACCTCCAGGGATCCCGCCTCTACCATGACCAAATCCAAGGGTGGCCCCACCGAGATGTTGGATTTCATGGTGGAATCAATGGAGAGCAGAGCACACACCGCCGCACGGGATAATGGGGTCTCAAAGCTGAGGGTGCGGTCTAGGATCGGCTTGCCATATTTGGTCTCACCAATCTGGATAAAGGGATTCTCTGGCATGGCCTGAATACAATTGCCCTGCGGATAAATCAAAAATAATCCTGGTTGTTGGCCTTTGACCTCTCCAGCCAACAAAAAGCTACAGCCAAACTCAATGCCATCTTTTTCCAACCAGGGGCGATCCAGCTCCTGCATCTTGCGAATCTTGCTGCCGATATAGCGGGCAATGTCGTGTAGGTTGGGCAATGAGTGGAGATTACTATCAGTCTGAAGTTGGATATCCCGTTGCATACTCTCCAGCACAGCCTGAGTGATGGAGAGATTGCCGGATGTACACATCAATAGAACCCGTTCACCACTGACAGAAAAGTCAAATAATTTTTGATAGGTGGAGATATAGTCCACCCCTGCATTGGTGCGAGAGTCTGCTGCAATCACCAAGCCTTCGCGAGTGATGATGCCCAAACAGTAGGTCATAGAGGGGGAAAGATCCTGAATGATGGAGCCTGAATAACAAGGACTGAATGATAAGTCCTAGGTGATAAAGATTAACTCGACAGAAGATCCAGCCTTTAATCACGGGATCCCCATTGACCATACATCCTCTTTACCGCTTGATCGCGATCCCCTCAAACATCTCCCCATCCGCCCAAGGCGGCACGCTCATCCTGCAAAACCCCATTGACAAAAAACCAAAAGAACAACCCCGGCAGTAACGAGGTAATGGCAATAGCTGCCATCAGGCTGGTATTACCCCCTTGCAAGCTGGTATAGAGCACCATCGGCAGGGTCAAGACGCGGGATCCCCCCACAAAGAAGGTGAGTAAAAACTCGTTCCAAGAGATCAAAAAGGCAAACAGCGCCGCCACCACCACCCCAGGGGCAATCAATGGCAAGGTCACATGTCGCCACACCTGCCAGACTGACGCCCCCAATGTCCGCGCCTGATGCTCATAGTCCTGATCAAAATGGGCAAACACACTGCTCAATACCAGCACCATGTAGGGAATGACTGGGATCAAATGCACCAGAATCACCCCCAGCAACGACCCACTCAACCGCAACCGAATCAAGATGAATTGGATCCCCATCAAGGTGGCCAAGGGGGAGACACAGATGGGGAGAAGTAGCATCAGTCGCAGTATTCCCTTGCCTGCAAAATCCATCAGCCCCAATGCTCGACCTGCTGGGATCCCAATCAGGAGTCCCAGACCCGTGGTTGCCGCCGCAATCCCTAAGCTATTGAGCAGACCGGATCCCACCTTGGCCGTACCGGATAGGATGGCTTGCCACCCTTGACCACTCCACTGGGATGGCCATACTTGAGGAAAATACCAGCCCTGGGATCCTGACCAAATCAGCAGAGGGATAAAGGGTAATAACAAGATCCCAATGATCAGCCACAGTAAGGCTTGTTGTGTCCATCGACTTGATCGAGAGGTCATGAGACAAGTCCTCTGGCTCGAACCAACAGCATTCTTGTGGCAAGCATACCCCTGATCAGCCCAGGCTATGATTGGGCCACCCTCACCGCCTGATGTTGGCTCGTCTTTATGGCGCGAATGATGCCATCCAGCCTCAATTCAACCGCAGGTATATAGTCTCGTTCCGCTACTCAATAGCTTTCAGTCAAACCCCGATCAAACCATCACAGAAAATAACCCTAATGGATGCCAACGTTATTTGGGTTTGTGCCCTCAATGCCCTTCTATTTGTAGGGATCCTGCGTTCTCTCCCGATTGTCTGGGGGCTGCGGCGCACTTTTTCTGGCACTGCCAGCACCTTCGATGGCTGGTCGGCGGCGACTCGTGCATCCCTGGGATCTGCTCCCCAAGCGTTGCTACAGCTCCGAGATGGACTTAGGCAGAGCCGCAACAGGTTGAGCACCAGCCAGCAATGGCTCCAGTGGATCGGCGGATTGAGCCAGTTTGGCGGGTGGGTTCTGAGGAGACTGCTCTCCCGGTAGCATGTTCGGCCCTAAGAATCTAGATTCGAGCTATTTCTAACATCCACCCTGCTCTGCACCGCCTTGCCGGATCCTGTCACAAAGGTTTACTTTGAGTTACATGACCTGATCTCCCAAGGAATTCATGCGTTACCCCATGCAGATTGCCCAGGATCCTGTTTCCAGCCTGGTATTCCCCCTTTTTCAGCTCAATGCCACCAATGCCTTTGTGGAGATGTTACCTGATGAACTGCGGGTCAAGGCAGGCAGTCTCTTTGATGAACGGTTTAGCCTGAGCAATCTTGGTCGAGCCGAGCTGATCTCATGGGAATGGTACATGGGCTTGGGCTTACGCACTGACTTTCAGGGTACGGTCGCCCCAGTCACCAGCACCGAAAAAGTGATTGCCATTCCGCTGTTGCAGCAAAAATTGCTGTTTTTGCCTATCTTGGGGCCACTGGGGGTACAGGTGCCCTGCCGTCGCATTGTGGTCAGCTTGCGGGACGTTGACACCTTCTTGACCAGCTTCAATGCGGGCCGTGTCAAGCCAGAAGAAGGCCCCAGCAGCATTAGTATTGACTGATCGTTAGACTGATCTGAGTATCAATCTGAGCCTTGGAAATGGGATACAACCCCCGTCCTTCTAGGACGGCTTTTTGCCTTGCTGCTCAATGTATTCACGAACCACTTTGATAGGGGCACCCCTGCAAGATCCAGCAAAGTAGCTC
>JBHJNR010000136.1:0-10376 GCA_050330615.1 Cyanophyceae cyanobacterium | reverse complement strand
TAGGGACAATGATCCGCTCCCCCCCCACAATGAGGGTGTGGGGATGTAGTGTTGGGCACACTAGACTGTGTGTTTTGCCCTTTGGTTGGGTTGGGGCAGTACCGTGTCAATTGGCCTGTTGGTCTTGAGAGGGGCTTTGGGGTGAATTGTTTCACCCAAGAGCTAAAACCAACTAGGTGCTAAAAAATCATAGACCTGACGAATCCGTTACTCTTACGCTTTATGGTGGGGATAGGTACGCTATGGATGGAGTTGGCCGTTTTAATCCGCCAGTCTTGGGCTCACCAGCGTTGGGAACAGGGATCCCTGGATCTTCTCCGCAGCCGGTCTCTGCCGGTCTTCAGCCCAGATCTCAGGACTCTCACCCCTCTTCTTCAGCTAAACCAGTGGCTCAGCCCACCAACCCTATCCACAATTCAAACTCCATCTCTGCAAACCGGGTGAAATTCGCAACCTATTGCCTCAATCCTGCCTGCCCTCAGCCGCAAAACTTGGCTGATGCCTTGCAATGTCAAGCCTGTGGCAATGGACTCCTGATCCGCAATCGCTATCGCCCTTTTAAAAAGATTGGGCAGGGGGGGTTTGGGGCCACATTTTTGGTGCGTGACCAAGATCTCCCCTCCAAGCCATGGCGGGTGATCAAACAACTGCGTCCAGTGGAAAACTCCCCCCAAGTGGCGGCACTATCGCTGGAATTGTTTAATCGCGAGGCGGAGGTCTTGGAAAAGTTAGGGGAACATTCTCAGATTCCCAAGCTCTACGCCCACTTTGAGGAGAACGAAAAATACTATCTGGTACAGGAGTACATTCAGGGGATCACCCTCTCGCAAGAGATGGCCGTCAATAAATCCGCCATGACTGAGGCTCAAGTGCGTCAGGTGATGCAGGAGATGTTGCTGATCTTGAGCTATGTCCATAGCAATAACACGGTGCATCGAGACATCAAGCCCGCCAATATCATCCGTCGAAAGACCGATCAGCGATTGGTGTTGATTGATTTTGGGGCGGTGAAGCAGATCTCTCCAGGCCAAGAACCCACTGTTGAGGCCACCGCCATTCGCTCGTTGGGGTATTCTCCACCCGAGCAAACTGCTGGCCAAGCTGTGGTTCCTGCCAGCGATATTTATGCGCTGGGGGCCACCTGTCTCAATTTGCTATCGATGCAGTCCCCAGCTCGATTTTTTG
This sequence comes from Cyanophyceae cyanobacterium, assembly GCA_050330615.1. GTDB lineage: Bacteria > Cyanobacteriota > Cyanobacteriia > Thermostichales > Thermostichaceae > JAAUUM01. The sequence goes on along the minus strand of JBHJNR010000136.1, from coordinate 9,191 downwards.
ACAATGACCGGGCGCAGTGGAACTGGGATCAACAGATTCAGGTCAGCCCCGAGCTCAATCAGATTTTGACCAAAATGTTGCAGCCCGGTGTCCTCATGCGCTTTGCCACCGCCACCGAGGTGCTGCGGGCCTTGCAGGGCTACGATAGCGGGCCAGCCGCCACCAACGGATCCGGAGCGAGTTCCGCCGCCACGCCGCCTCTGGTCTCCAACCATTGGTCAGCTCGTCGTTCTGAAGGGTTCTCGCCTCCGGCCAGGCCTCTGACGGGAGCTATGCCCAATCCGCTGGCAACCGGCCGGATGACCAAGGGTTTTAATAGTCCCACAGGCTTTAGTCCCACGGGCTTTAGCTCCACGGGGGCAAGCCCGACTGGATTTGGCCATCACACCACGGGTTTTAGTCGTCCTCAGGCCACCCCGCCCCGTGTTGTGTCCTTGGCGGGTACCGATCTGCGGGGCCGTAATTTTGCCCGTCAGAATCTGGGGGGACAAGATCTACGGAAAGCCGACATCCGGGGGGTGGACTTCTCGGGGGCTAATCTTCAGCGGGCTGATTTGCGGGGGGTGGTGTTTAATGCCTCGCCGCCGCTGTGGATCCGTATCTTGGCTTGGATATTGGCTCAAGCCAAAACCATCAGTGGGATCCTGATCGGGTTTGGAGCCTTGGTGGGATCCGCTGTGGGGGGATTTCTCATCGCCCGCCTGGTAGTGGGAGATATTTTGGTTGCCTTGGGGGCGGGAGTCTTGGGCATGATTCTGGTGGGCACTTGGCTCTGGTCAATCACTGGCCAGAACAGTTTTCGTCGTCATGCAGAAGAGACGGGTAAACAATTTACCGCTCTCCGGAAGGCGGACTTGCGGGGAGCCCAAATGGATGACAAATTCCGCCGTTATGCCGCCCGCCAGGGGGCGACGCTGGGCTAGTTGAGCAGGGATCCCAGGCTGAAGTGATGATCAACTTTGTTGAGGTCAGTTGATAGGATGGCCCTGTTGACCGTACGCTTAACCTAATCCGGATCCTGACGCTCTTTGCGGATCCCCCTGCCAAACTTTATGAAAAATGCCCTTCTGCCCGCCGACCGTCTGCACAAGTTGCCCCCCTATGTCTTTGCTCGGCTGGATGAGTTAAAAGTTCGAGCCCGCGAACAGGGCTTGGATCTGATTGATTTGGGTATGGGCAATCCTGATGGCCCCACGCCTGCTCCGGTGGTGGCGGCAGCTCAACTGGCGATCCAGGATCCCACCCACCACGGCTATCCTCCCTTTGAGGGCACCAGCAGTTTTCGGCAAGCCATCACCGATTGGTACCATCGCCGCTATGGTGTGGTCCTGGACCCAGAAGGGGAAGCATTGCCCCTGCTGGGATCCAAAGAGGGCTTGACCCATCTGGCCTTGGCCTATGTGGATCCCGGCGATCTGGTGTTGGTGCCCAGTCCGGCCTATCCGGCTCACTTTCGGGGGCCGATGATCGCGGGGGGGCAGGTCTACCCGATGTTGATGCGGCCCGAGAACGACTGGGTGATCGACCTCAATGAGATCCCGGCTGAGGTGGCAGACAAGGCGCGGGTGTTGTACTTCAACTATCCCAATAACCCCACAGCGGCGGTGGCTCCCCGCTCCTTTTTTGAGGAGATTGTGGAATTTGCCCATGCCCACCAGCTGATTTTGGTGCATGACCTCTGTTACGCCGAGCTGGCGTTTGATGGTTATCAGCCCACCAGTTTGCTAGAGATTCCCGGTGCCAAGGAGCTGGGGGTGGAGTTTCATACGCTGTCCAAGACCTACAATATGGCCGGCTGGCGAGTGGGCTTTGTGGTGGGGAACCGGCAGATCATCCAGAGCCTGCGTACCCTCAAGACCAATATGGACTATGGCATCTTTGGGGCGATCCAGACGGCGGCAGAGACAGCCCTGAAATTGCCTGATAGCTATCTTCTGGATGTTCAGACCCGCTATCGGGAACGACGGGATTTTTTGGTTGATCGCCTCAATCGGTTGGGCTGGCAGCTCAAGCCAACTTTGGCCACCATGTACCTGTGGATTCCGACCCCCCGTACTGCTGATGGCACAGCCGAGGGATCCACGGAGTTTGCCTTGCGGGTGCTGGAATCTACCGGCGTGGTGGTGACCCCTGGCAATGCCTTTGGGGATGGTGGCGAGGGCTATGTGCGGATCAGCTTAATTGCCGACTGTGCGAGGCTGGGGGAAGCCATCGATCGCTGGGAAGGGGTGGGGATCCATTTCTGAGCTGTTTCCCTGCTGCACCCCAATCTTCCTCAGTAGTCTGGCCTCTGTCAGGCTTGCGGATGTCACCTTCTTGAGGAGCTTTGATGCCCTGGGATCCCTATCGAAACCTGCTGCAACCGCTGCTCTTTGAGGGATTAAAGTCAGATCCGGAGACAGTATCTCGGCAGCTTTTGTCATCTCTGGCCTGGATCGATCGACAGCAACGGTGGCTGGCTCCCGTTCGGCAGCAGTTTCACAAAGCCCTTGCCTATACCGATCCGCGTCTGGCCATGCAGGTGGCTGGGATCCCGTTTGCCAATCCGGTGGGGCTGGCGGCGGGGTTTGACAAGGATGGGATTGCTGCGGGGATGTGGGCCGATTTTGGCTTTGGGTTTGCGGAGCTGGGATCTGTGACAGCGCTGGCCCAACCTGGAAATCCTCGTCCCCGCTTGTTTCGACTCAGCCCAGATGGTGCTGCCCTCAACCGGATGGGATTCAACAATCAAGGATCCGCTGCCCTGGCCACCCGACTGGCGGAGCTGGGCCAACGGCAACCGCGTCGGATCCCCATCGGTATCAACCTGGGTAAATCGAAGGTGACGGCGCTGCCGGATGCCCCCGCCGACTATCTGACCAGCTTTCGCCGCCTCAAGGACTGGGCTGATTATTTTGTGGTCAATGTCAGTTCTCCCAATACGCCTGGATTGCGAGACTTACAGAACAGTGACAACCTCAGCGGCATCCTGACTGCCTTGCAGGAGGACAACACCACTGGGATCCCAATCTGGGTCAAAATCGCCCCTGATCTGGAGTGGGGGCAACTGGACGATATCATTGCTGTGGCTCAGACGTTTTCGCTGGCAGGGCTGATCGCCACCAACACCACCCTGTCCCGGCAAGGGCTGAAAACTCGGCTGGTGAATGGTCAATCGGTGGATGAGCAAGCGGGCGGGATCAGTGGTGCGCCATTGAAACACCGCTCCACCGAGGTGATTCGCTATCTCTACGCCCAAACCCAGGGATCCCTGCCGATCATCGGGGTCGGAGGCATCTTCTCCGCCGCAGATGCCTGGGAGAAGATCGCCGCTGGAGCCAGCTTGGTTCAGGTGTACACAGGCTGGATCTATGAGGGGCCGTTGATGGTGAAACGGATCCTAGAGGGACTGATCGCCCAAATGGAAAGGTATGACCTGACTCAAATTCAGAATGCGGTCGGGCTGGATCACCGCAAGGATAAGGGGATTCCGCCATCTTTATGAGCGGGAAGGAATGGCAAAAACTGGATGTCAATTTGCTCTGGCACTCAGCAGTGATTTCCCCACTCAGAACGTTGACCCATCCCGAGATTGACCCACCACAAACAAGGGGCTTAAGCCCCTTGTCTAGACGATCCCCTTGTCTAGATGATTCCCTTGCCTAGATGACCCAATGGTAGATAGATCTCTGCCTACGAGTACTAAACTTAAAAACTCAGCAGAGATCACTCTCCAGGGTAGGAAGCAAGAGCATGATTCAGATGCGCCGGTTTCACCCTCAAGATGCCAGTCAGATTGCTCAGTTGTTTCATGACACGATCCGACAGGTCAATCTGGGGGACTACACGTTGGCTCAGGTACAAGCGTGGGCACCTGATGATCTTAATTTTCGGGACTGGGTGACAGCCTGTTCGGCCCGAATCACCTATGTTGCCGATGATGACGGCGTGATCGCGGGGTTTGGGGAATTGGAGGCGAATGGGCATATTGACTGTTTCTATTGCCACAAAGATTATCAGGGACAGGGCGTTGGGCGACAGATTTATCAAACCATTGAAAGAAAGGCTCTAGATCTGTCCTTGCCGCGTCTGTTTCTGGAGGCTAGCATTACCGCCAGACCTTTTTTCGAGCACATGGGATTGGTGATGCTAAAGGAACAAAGGGTGTTTCGGCGCGGGCAATATTTGACCAATTTCGTGATGGAGAAATGGTTATCCGACAATCCATCCACACGACTGTGACTCCCTGACAGAACGGTTTGCCAGGGATCCCTCAAAAAACCCTCAGAAAAGCAACCCCAATCTAGCGAGCCATGCGCTCTAACTGGCCGATATTGAGGCGATCCCACCATTGGCGCAGTTCATTGGCCTCAATGCCGGATCCTTTGATTTCGAGGATAAAGCGCCGTTCAACCAAAACCGCCAAACTGCCCGACTGGGTGGTGTAGGTAAAGCTTTCTCGACCGGGATGGGATCCAAAGGTCACCCCTTTGTCGTAGCCGGAGGTGGACTCTTGGCTAAAGCTAGCAGCCAGAAGAAAAGGAGCATAGAGGGCGGGATTGTAGGCGGAGTCGATCAGGCTGAGATCAATGCGGCTGTCTCCCCGTCGATAGGTGGTTTCCGCTTGACTGATGCGAAACTCCCCCATTGAGGTGGTGGATCCCTCGGGATCCTCTCGTGTCCAGCCGCCCGGAGCATTGGGCAACCAGTCCACCAAGTCAGAAAAATGGACGGGATCCACAGGGGTGAGATTTTCCAGATCCTCGGAAGCTTGCTCCAATTGCTGACCCAAGCGGGAAAGCTCGCCCATCGCCTGAAAGGGATTGCTCCAATTGGATCCCTCGCGGGCATTGTCTGAAGAGGTGGTGGTTTCTTGAGATCTACTGGTGGAAGAGGAGGACTGGGATCCTTGGCCGCCACAACCCACCAATAGCAAAGCGAGCATCGCCACCCCCGCCCAGAGCTGGGATCCTGAGCGAGTATGCCCCGAACTGATATAAGTTGACACCTGAGTCATGGGGTCGCCTCCAAACCTGTTGACTATTTATTTTAATGAAAATCCTGTCCGGATCCGTAGACCCAAGTCCGTTGCCATCGCTGCCATTGATGGTGTAGACCTTCCGGCAGCTTTTGGCTCAAGGGATCCCCCCACTTGCCGAGCTTGGCCAATAGGTCGTAGAGTCCCAACGCTCCAAAATGGCCTGACCAACTGACGAGAGGCTGGATCCCCAGTTGAGAGGCGAGTCTGGCCACCAAGACGGGATGGGTGAGGGTGACTCGGCCCAGGGTCAACGATAGCCCGCCAAATTGGATCACATCTTGCAAAAAGGGGCGCATGACGGGATCCCCCAGCTCAGACATGGCGGCAAACACCGTCGAGAGCAGGCGATTGATCTGCATGGGATCCGTAGGAGGCGACTGGGGAGACACACACATGGTCTGCTGAAACAGCCATGTCACTGCCAAATTGGGTTGATAGGGTTGCAAGCGAGCCAAGTCTGTTCGCTGCACCTGATCCGCTTTTAGCAAGTCATCGATCCCGATCTTCAACCGCTCCAGATGGCGCACCATTGCCCCAAATCCGCCAAAACTGAGGGGAGATTGACCGCCGCAGCTATCTCCCGCAAACAGGATCCGATCCCAGGGGCTTTGGAGCGGGCTGTCCCGATAGGCCGGAAAGACGCCGCAGAGCCAACGGTGGGGCTGAATCTGCTCCCAATCTGTCTGTTGATAGTGGGGCAACCAATGCCAATAGTCTCGCACCAGATCGAGGGGGCTGGGATCCTGAGCTTGGGGATCCCCGTAGGCAAACAGGTAGGTGGTGCGGACATCGCGGGCGGGGAAGGCTTCCCAAAAGGGCTGGTAGCTCTGGCGCAAAATTGGCGTGAAGCTATAGAGCAGATCCCCCGTTGTGGACTCAGTCAACCCAGCGGCACAGGTGCCCACCACCACGCACAGGCTATCCGGGATCCTGTCTTGGCGGGCTTGCCGCACCAGCGGGGATCCATGCCCCATGACATCGATCAGCAGACGAGTTTGGATCTGTTGCTCTCCCACATCCGACTGCAACTGTACCGCTACCCCATCGGGGCACACCGTCGCCCCCACAAAAGCGGTCTGCTCCAGCAGGGATCCCCCCAGTGCCAAAAACCGCCGCTTCAGGATCTCCAGCAACTGCACCGGATCCACCCCCACATTCAGCACATCTCGGATCCAGACCTCGGGGCCATCGGCAAAGCCAATCCGGGCGGGGTTGTAGCGGGTCACCATCACCTCAGCCAGCTCTGCTTCGGTCAGGATGCCAATCTTCACCAAGTCTCGCAGTTCTCGCTCTGAGATATTCCACTCTTGCTCTCGCCCCCGCAGGAGGCCGCGCTCCACCAGCAGCACCCGCCAGCCCCGCTGCACCAAGGCCACCCCCAGCAGGATCCCCAGCGTCCCCCCCGCAATCACCGCATCCCAGTCACACAGGGATCCCAGGGCAAGGTTTTGAGTCTGGATCACCTGGGGCGGCAGACCTTCAGGAGCACGCAAAAAAGCCCAACGACGTTGAGCTACGGTTATCTGAGGCAGGGCCAGCACATCATCCAGCGTTTGATTCACATCCACTCCTAAGGGCAGCAAATACTGGGCAGCGTCAAGTTGCTATCAATGAACAAGGGGCTTCAGCCCCTTGCCTAAACTGCCCCCTAGGAAATAGATCTCCATTAAGCAGTCTTGCTTCCCTCTGATCGGGAAAGATCGGACACTCTTCCTCTATCACAATCCTAGCGATTTTCATTGGTACGTCGCACCAGCCAATAACTGATGGATAACGCCAATGTCGCCACCCCCAAGCCCAACAGGTTGATGCCACTCAAAAAAAAGGGCCTGCGCGTCACCACAGACCCTACACACAGACAAGACAAGAGGAAGACTTGATAAAAATCAAGCTCACTTGTTAACCCATCTGAATAGTATCTCTATTGAGACCTATTAGCAAGTAATTTGAGATGCCAACTTAATCTAGACCCAGATCTCTATACCGAATTGGGATCCCGACTAGTCCTAGGCGGGGTCAATTTAGTCATTATGAGCAAGGGGCTTAAGCCCCTTGTCGGATCTGCCCCCTAGATAGTTGAGGCCCTGCCAATAAGCACTAGGCGGTGAACCGGAAGATGATTAGGCTGACCATGCCTCACGGAAATCGGCGTAGAGGGTCAGTCCGCCATCGATATAGAGGGTTTGCCCGGTGATATACGCTGCTTCGTTGGAGGCCAAAAACGCTGCCGCTGCCATCTCAGCCGATATGCCCGCCCGTCCCAGCGGGATATGGCTTTCCACCACAGCTTTCTGGTCAGCATCCTCTACCCAGGCGTCATTGATCGGGGTGATGGTGGCTCCAGGGGCGATGCCATTGACCCGGATACCTCGGTTGGCATATTCCAAGGCCAGAGAACGGGTCAAGTTACCCATGTCCCCCTTTACTGAGAGAGTAAGTCAAGTAGAACGGACGAGGGATCCGTTCATGAACGCTAGAGACGTTGATGATCACCCCAGCCTTTTGGGGCAAAAACTGCTTGAGAGCTTCACGGGCACACAAAAAGGATCCCTGCAGGTTGACATTGAGGATCCGGTCATACTCTTCGATGCTGATGTCATGGGCGGCGCACTCCGTCTGGATCCCAGCATTGTTGATCAAGATATCGATGCTGCCAAACCCAGTGACGGTCTCCTCCACCATCCGGATCACATCTTCCTCTTGAGAGACATCTCCCTGAATCACGAGGGATTTAACATGGCAGGACTCTACTTCCCCACAGACTTGCCGCATGATGGCGTCCTGAGTATCTGCCGCCTCTTCGGCACTTTTGCGATAGTTGATGCCAACATTGCAGCCCTCTTGGGCAAATCGGAGGGCGATGGCTTGCCCAATACCAGAGCTAGCTCCAGTCACCAGCACGTTCTTGCCAGCGAGATTGCGGGAAATGGGAGGTTGCATAAGGATCCCTAAAAATATGGATAAGCATCATGGCGGCAGGGCTACGGATGAAATCCATCGCATCTCACCGCCCTGCATTGCTTGACCCTAACCTTTACTCCCTGCTCTCCGGCCAACAACCACAGTACGGGATCCCTTTTAACACCAAGGTGGGATCCCAGTGACAGTAGGATTCTTCTGCAAAAGAGTGAGCTAACAGGGATCCATCGCCACCCGTGAATACCACCCGTCCTTGCGGATAGTGCTGACGCCAATCGGTGATGAAATCGCGGATGCCAGAAACAACCGTGTTGAGGATCCCGCTTTGGATCGCGCTGGTGGTGTCAGTTGCCCACCGATTCTGGGGAAGAACCCCTGATCCAGCAGGATCCCAAAGGCGGACTAACGGCAAAGATGCCGTCCCCTGCGCCAAGGCATGAGCCTGTAGCCCCAGCCCCGGCAGAATGGCTCCACCCCAAAAGGATCCCTGGCCCTCGACCTCAATCGCCGCGCTGAAGGTGAGAGCGGTGCCAGCATCGATCACCAAGACCGGCCAGCCATAGAGCTGACCCGCCGCCACCAAAGCCAAGGCCCGATCTAGCCCCAGGGTGGCATAGGGGTTCAGCAGGGGGACATCAGCCAGGGTCAATACCCTAACCCGCTCAGTGGTGGGCAGGGATCCCTCGCCAACAGCAGCCAAACGGATATCCATCTTGTTGGGCAATAGAGGAGCTTCATCCCGCCGAAATCGTTGCTGACTCAGCAGGTTGGCCCCCTCAAACCAGCCCCAGTGGTGATGGGTATTGCCCCATAGGATCCCCAGCCAAGTTGCCATCTGTGGGTGCCTCAGTTTTTTCAGAGCTTTAGGTTCCGGATGTGTAACTGGGATGATATTGGAAGAGGTCAGGGATGGGACAAGTCGCCGCTAGCGCGAACCATTGCTACAGATGATCCTAAAGGCTTAGTTGAGAAGTACCACTAATCAAACTGCGGATCCGTGTACCATTGAGAAATTTGTTGATACCAGTACTGAGCTTTTTCATCTGCCTTAAGCCATGCATCAGTATCTCTGTCTCTGCTTTTCAATACGATAGGATCATCCATCTCCATAAATTGATATCTGACATGCCACCCCACAAGCGTTGCATCCTGACATAACACTTTACACTTTAGGGTCTCCAGCCATACGAGTCATCCAAACCACAAAATTGATTTCCTGATGGATAATCAGTTGAATATATCTCAACTTGTC
>JBHJNR010000135.1:0-8907 GCA_050330615.1 Cyanophyceae cyanobacterium | reverse complement strand
GAGGCGGCGGGGGCTGGGGTCACTCAGTCTAGCTGGCTGGCTGTGAAGCAGGAAATCCTTGGGGCGACTCAAGGAATCTCCCTGCATACCCGCTAGGGTTGCTGGGAGAGGATGTCAATACCTCACCGACGCAGGCACTATTTACGAAGGCATTGAGCTTTATAGTCACCCTGACTATATCGATGTCAACGAAACCACGGGCTATGACCTCGCCATCGTTGTCCTCTCTGAGCCGATTACCGATCTGTCCACACCCGCCCTGTTGTATGGTGGCGATGCGGAATACGGCCAGTTAGTCACTTTCATGGGCTATGGCATGCGGGGCATTGGCTCAGTCGGTGAGCGAGACGACTTTCATGATGATGACACCACCAAGGCTGCGGCCCAAGGTGCCATCGATCAACTGGTTGAGTCTGTTGAAGAGGGTGATTACTTCGGCATTTTCTTCCCACAAGAGGATGGATCCCTTGCCAACCCCTACGGTGGATCTGATCAGCCAGTCAATCATCTCGTGGGCCTGCTAGGCTCGGGCGATAGTGGTGGCCCCGCCTTTATCAAGACTGATGCCGGTTGGGTATTAGCCGGTGTGAACTCCAATGGCAACGGTAATGCGGCCTACGGTCAAAGTGCCTGGTTTGCTCGGGTCTCTGCTTTCCAGGACTGGATTAGATCCGTGTTTCCCGATGTGGAGTTTAGTGATAGGTAAGGGCTGTGGGGTGTCTGATTGCATATTGAAGTGTCCAATATCAGAGACGGATGCACTTTAGATTTGAAGGATTGGAGACTAATAGAAATAGGCTTGTATTTGATTGAGTCTTCATCGTTCAGTAACAGGTTTGCAAAGGGCTGTGACTGTAACCGTTAATAGCTGCGTAGATTCTAGTTAGGCCAAAGTCAGCTCAGCACTTTCGGTTCAGAGGCTATTGTGCTAAGTCTCAAATAATCCAGTGATGTTTAGATTCAGGTCATGAAGATGGCTTGTCAACTTTTAAAAAGATTGGGTTATATTTTCGTGTGATTCGATTATTCTGTTTTCTTGTGTTTTGAAATATCAACAACAAGCTTCGACGATCTGATTCGACGATCTGATTCGACGAGCTGAATGGCATCCCACAATAAGCTTTGGAGGCGTCCATGAGAAAGTATTTTGCCGAGGGTTTTGGAACCTTTTGGTTGGTGTTAGGCGGGTGTGGCAGTGCTGTTTTAGCCGCTGCATTCCCAGATGTGGGCATCGGGTTGCTAGGGGTTGCTTTGGCCTTTGGATTGACGGTGGTGACGATGGCCTATGCCATTGGCCATATCTCCGGTTGCCACCTCAATCCTGCCGTCACTGTGGGTCTCTGGGCCAGTGGTCGGTTTCCCACTTACCAAGTGATTCCATACATTGCAGCTCAGGTGATCGGTGGTCTGGTGGCTGGGGGCATTTTGTATCTGATTGCATCCGGTCAGCCATTTTTTGAGGTTGCAGCGGGCTTTGCCTCCAATGGCTATGGGGAACATTCTCCCGGTGGCTATTCTCTCCTCTCCGCTTTGCTCTGTGAAGTGGTGATGACCATGATGTTTTTGATTGTCATTTTGGGGGCTACGGATGCCCGCGCTCCTCAAGGGTTTGCCCCCATCGCCATTGGCTTATGTCTGACTTTGATTCATCTAATTAGCATCCCTGTCACCAACACATCCGTTAATCCAGCCAGAAGTACAGGGGTGGCCTTGTATGTGGGTGGCTGGGCAGTTCAGCAGCTATGGCTTTTTTGGGTGGCTCCCATTGGTGGGGCGCTGCTAGGATCCTTTGCCTATCGTTTCATCGGTGATGAGGTAAAAGCCCCGCCGACTGAGACCCCTAGCGAGGCTCAGATCTAGACAAGTATTTATCTAATCGACGGGAAGCCCCGCGCTCTCCCGCAGGGGAGCGTCGGTATGAGAGTCAGGGGTGCTGAGGGGGTTCGATGCCCCCGAAGTGCCCGAGTAAAGATGTGACACACCAAGCTGCACTCTAATTCGACAGCACAAGCCCCCGATGATTTATGACTATATAGAAGATCATTTGGTGCTGTTGTTTGTTGCTGAAGGAGCAGCAGCCATTGACATCCTCCCCACACCGCTGCGCTGTAGACTGCAGGTCTCTCCTGCGTGGGGTCTCTCGGAAAAAACCGATGAAGGTGCTCAAAGGTCTCTAGATAGCGCAATCCCCCATTCACCCCAGCCCCAATTACCACCAGGTCATAGGTTTTCGATTGGAGTGCTTCAAAATCACGGCTCATTGCGCGCTCCACTACTGATTCGGCTCAATCTTATCGGGATCCCTGCCAAAATAAGAAACATCGCTAAACAGAGGCGAAGGAAAGCCTGACGCTAAAATATAGTTGCTTTCCGTTTGCAATAAGTCCCCCGAGGAACCGATGGTACAAACCCAACTCTCAGCCCAAGACCTGTTTCGGGCCGCCTACAACAACCGCTATACCTGGGATCCCTCTTTTCCGGGTTACACCGCCGATATCACCTATATCCACAGCAGCGATGGCAGCGAGCAAGTGGTGACCGGGCAAGCCCGTGTGGGAGCTGATCTCAAGGCCACTGTGACCGGCATTGAGGATGAAACCACCCAAAAGGCCGTTCATGGCCAACTCTGGGAAGTGGCGATTCACCGGATCCGCCGCAACTTTGAAGATACCCACGGCAACAACACGTTCAACTATGGTCAGACCCTAGAGGATGGTACCGTCGAGATCGTCATGGGGGGCAAGGCCAGCGGCGATCACTATCACCTCAAGAACAACCAAGTCACGCTGGTGCATCGTCATATCCACGGCGTTGTGGTCACTATCCACACCTTCAGCAGCCATGACACCGGATCGGGCTACCTCTCCCATCGCTACGACTCGGTCTATCACGATCCCAAAACTGGCGAGCAAAAAGGCGGACGCAGCGTGTTTGAGGACTCCTACCAACAGGTGGGGGATTACTTCCTCCTGAGCGAGCGCAGGATTGAAACCGAGGCCACCCCACCCGAGGGATCCCCCGTTCTACAGGTGTTTCAGTTCTCCAATCTCCATCTGTTGCTCCAAGCCTAAGCAGAACCGCAACCCAACATTCCCCCAACACTCAACCTTTGGAGAATAGTGACCTCTGCGAGTGACTGGTAGGGTGGAGGCACCGTTGCGGGGGCAGGTATGGTTGGGAGCAGTCGACGCAGACGACCTGAATTGGGGACGGGCTGGGCCTTTCCTTTGGGGGTCAATGTTCAGGGGGGGATCCGGCTCAGCTCAGAAGAGCAGGATATCCAAGAAGCCATCGTCATCATTCTGCGCACTGAGAGGGGAGAACGGGTCTATCGGCCCACCTTTGGCTGTCGCCTCTCGGAGCTGCTGTTTGCCCCCCTCAACACCCAAACGCTTTTCTTAATCCGGCTCTATATTCAAGAAGCGCTGGAAACTTGGGAACCCCGCATCGATCTAGAAGAGATCAACCTGGATCCGGATCCCGTATTGGGGAGAGTATTGATCACCCTCAACTACCGGATTAAGGCCACCTACGACTCCCGCAGTCTGGTCTACCCCTTCTATCTCAATACGACGGCCACCCAAGAGCAGGAGGTAAGGCTGTGATTGACCGTCTGCGGGATGATGTCCAGTTCGACTTTTTGCCCCAGTTGCCCAAAGACAATCTGGATGATCGGTCGTTTGAAGACCTGATGGCCGAGTGTCTGTTGCGGATCCCCCGGTTCTGCCCCGAGTGGACAGACTACAACGCCAGCGATCCCGGTATCACCTTGGTGGAGCTGTTTGCCTGGTTGACGGATCAGATGTTGCTGCGCTTCAACAAGATCCCCCGCCGCAACTACATCACCTTTCTAGAATTATTAGGGATCCGGCTGCAACCCCCTGCCGCCGCCCATACCCGCCTCACCTTTTACATCACGCAGCCGGACATCTTCCCCTTTCGGATCCCACAAGATACCGAGGTGGGCACAGTTCGCACCAGTACCCAAGAGTCGATCATCTTCAGCACCGATCGCGATCTGCTGATCGATCAGCCCCAGTTGCGGCACTTTTTGACCTCAGATCAAGCTGAAGACCATCCCCAATCACTGCGGGATCCCGTCAGTAGCCAGTGGACACGGCAGGCGGATGGCACCTGGGGAGGCCCCGAACAGGAGCTGTTTGAGGAGCAGCCCCAGCCCGGCAATTGCTTTTATCTGGTCATGGAACCGGAGCAAAAGCTGGAGGGCAATGTCCTGGCGATCCGCTTGCAGGGGCAGGTGGCCACCCCCACCGGCATTGATCCCGAACAGCCCCCCCGCCATTGGGAAGCCTGGAATGGAGAGCAGTGGCAACCCGTCCTCCGCCGCGAGCAAGACGACCAAACCCAAGGGTTCAGCTTCAACGATTTGGCCCAAACCAGCCCTGCTTTAATCCAGGCGGCTGAGGTGATCTTATATATGCCTGAGCAGTGGCCCGCCACCAGCTTTACGGGCTATGAGGGCCGTTGGCTGCGGTGTACCTATGCCCCCCCCGCTTCCGGTCAATCGGGCTACCTCAACTCCCCCCAGATCGTTGGCCTGTCTGCTCGCGCCATCGGGGGCATCGTCCCCGCCAGCCAGAGCACCCTGATCCGCGATGAGCTGCTGGGCCAGAGTGATGGCACCCCCAGCCAGACCTTTCAGCTGATGGGATCCCCGGTTTTGGCCCGACGGCCGGAGGAGACCCTCAGCGTTACCCCCCCCGGCGAGTTCCCCCAGCTCTGGCAGGAGGTGGAGGACTTTGCCGACTCTGGCCCCGACGATCGCCACTACACCCTCGATTCCCTCACCGGGGTGATTCGCTTTGGCCCCCTGATTCAAGAACCTCATCTCCTGCGGCAGCAAACCGCTTTTCGGGCCAATCAACCCGGCACCCCCGATCTGGGGGACTACGGCGGGCGACGATTGATCCCTGGTGATCGGGGCACCACCAGCCGCCAGTATGGTCAGATCCCCCCCCGAGGCGCTGAGGTTCGGATTCGGGGCTACCGGGTGGGGGGCGGTCGCAACGGCAATGTGGAGCGGGGGACGCTACAAATGTTGCGGGCTTCGCTGCCCTATGTCAGCGCGGTGGTCAACGATGAGCCCGCTCGGGATGGGGCAGATGCCGAGAGCCTGGAGCAGGCGGTGATGCGGGTGCCCCGGATGTTGCGGACTCGCAACCGAGCGGTGACCAAAGAAGATTACGAAACCCTCACCCTCGAAGGGGGGCGTGGTAGCCTGTCGCGGGTGCTCTGTCTCACCCCCACTACCGAAGGAGAAGCCGGGATCATCACCGTTTTGGTGGTGCCCAAGACCGAGACGATGCGGGTAGATCAAGGAGATGGCATCAGCCCAGAACAGCTCCAACTGACCCCGCAACTACGGCAGCAAACCCTGTCTTATTTGCAGGAGCGCAAGGTATTGGGCACCCAAGTACAGCTGCAACAGCCCCATTTTGTCGGGGTATCGGTGGAGACTCAGGTGGCGCTAGAGCCTGCCTTTCAAAACCCTGAGGCCCAAGATGCCTTTCGTCTACAAATTGAGTCGGCCCTCTATCGCTTTCTCAACCCCATTACCGGCTGGCACGATGGCCGGGGCTGGCCGTTTGGACGGGCGGTCTATATCTCCGATATCGTGGCCTTATTGCAGCAGGTCTCCGGTGTGCGCTATCTCGGCCCCGTCTTGATGTATGAGCTGCGCCCCCAGGAGCAAACCTGGCAGCGACGGCCCGATCCGGTGCAGATGGTGGATCCTGGCCCCACCGGACTGTTGGTCTCATGGCGCAATCGGTCGCTGCGATCCAGCCATCAGGTCTACTTTTTGGAGGAAGGGGGACGCTATTAGCCATGACCCAGACCTCTGCTGCTCTCAAACTGCGGCTCACCTCCATGCGACGCCCGGATGCCCTGCCTATTCAGGATCCGGCAGCAGATCAACGGCTCTCTCCCTTTGCCAGCGAGCAGCAGGGGACTATCGGTGCCCACGATTTGCTAGTGCATCCCGGCGAGCGGGGAGAGCTGGTGCTCCAGGTTCACAATGTGGGATCCCAAGCTCAGCAATTGCGGCTGGAGGTACGGGGAGACTTTCC
Organism: Cyanophyceae cyanobacterium; assembly: GCA_050330615.1. GTDB lineage: Bacteria > Cyanobacteriota > Cyanobacteriia > Thermostichales > Thermostichaceae > JAAUUM01. The sequence continues at coordinate 2,818 of JBHJNR010000135.1, read as the reverse complement.
AACCGAGTGGTGTCGCTGGAGCTTAGAGGGCAACACGCTCCAGGCAGGTCAAGAGATGTGGATCGGTATCTATGTAGATGTGCCCGCCGATTTTTTTGAGGCCGATCCTGCCGCTAGCCCCCCTGTGAATCTTGAATCTGGCCTGAATCTTGAATCTGGCCTGAATGGGTCAGCGCCGGGATCCTTGAGATCTGAATCCCTCCCCCCCCTCAAGATCGACCACCGAGCCAGCATTCATCTCTCCTACGGGGTTGATGAGCAGGGATCCGAACAGCGGGAGGTGCTGCCATTCCAGCTCTTTATCAGGCCCCGCAGCCTGTACCAGCGCTTTTTGCCCCAGCTCTATCGAGAGGTGGATTTTGTGGGGCGTCTGCTCCATATCTTTGAGCAGGCGTTTGAACCCTCCGTCTGGGCCTTGGAGGGGATGTGGGCTTATCTGGATCCCAGCACCTCGCCAGTGGCGTTGCTGCCCTTTTTGGCCCATTGGGTGGGCTGGCAAATGCCGGATTATTTGGATCTACCCACCCAACGGCGGCTGATCCGGCAGGCGGTGGAGCTTTACCGCTGGCGAGGGACGAGACGGGGATTACGGCTCTATCTGCACCTCTATACCGGTCTGCCGCTGGATGAAGGGATCCCATCTGAGCAGGACAAACACATCTGTATTCAGGAGCCCTTTGGGCCTGGATTTATCTTGGGGGATGCCCACCTGGGCTACGAAACCATGCTGGGGGGTGGGCAGGCGTTTCACTTTAGTGTGATCTTGCGCTCTTTGCCCAGCATGAGCCTAGATCGGGGCTTGGTGGAAAAGATTATTGACCAAGAGAAGCCCGCCTTTTGTACCTACGATCTGACCATCGTGGATCCTGAGCCTTCTTCCTGAAGAGAGGTTTCCCAGTAGAGTCAGCTAGCTCAAGCTTGTTAATTACCCGCTGCTATCTCCACCAGCCCCTTGTCGAGTCCATTCATCTCATCCATCCTGGGATCCCTGCCAATGTCTCACCTCTTTCCCCCGCCCCCGATTCAGCCGTTTGAACGGATGCAGGCCCGTGATGGATTGCTGATCACCGCCGAACGGTGGCTGCGTACCCAGCGCTATCATCGCCAGCGGCAAAACTTTCACTACCAATCGCTCCACAGGCCGGGGATCGTCTGTGGTCTGGGGGTACGCCCGATCAGCCCTACGGGATCTGAACCCACACACTATCGAGATGGACGCAGCTTTCAGCTCCAGCCCGGCATCGCCATCGATCTACGGGGCAATCCCATCATCGTGCCCCAGCCTGAGAATGTGCAGATTGGGGTGGAGCCCCTGCCCGATCAGCCCCTGACGGTCTACATCACCCTCAGCTATCGGGATCCCGAAGAACTGTCGGTTTCCCCTGATCTGGAGATGATGCGGGAGCAGTTTCGTATCGATATCAAAACCCGTCCCCCTCAACCGGATGAGGTGGAGGTCTGTCGGGTGCTGATCCCCCCCGGTCAACCGCTGCAACTGCAACCCGCCGCAGATATTTTCTTTCCGGGCTATCACAATCTTGATTTTCGCTATCGCCAGCAGGTCTGTCCTCGCCCCTTGGGGATGGTGCGGGTGGCCCAGATGCGCCACGAGGATCCCGGCCACAATCGCAATTTTGCCAATCTAGATGCCTTGCTCAAAAGTGTCGAGGTCAACTACCCCGCCTTAGCTGGCTCCGATCAGGTGGATATGCTGGCGCTGGACCATCCCGATTTGGCTCAGTACGATCTGCTCTATGTGACCGGGGCTACTCTGTCTCTGAGCAAAGCCCATGGGGATGCCCTGGCGGGATATTTGGCAACGGGCGGGGTGCTGCTGGTGGATGTGCCTGACGAAAGCTCTGAGTTGGCTCGCTACATGGCCGGCTTTGTGCAAAACCAACTGAAACTATCGCTGGAACCCCTGACCCGACGGCATCCACTACGGCGACAGCCCTTTTTGTTTGCCGCTTTGCCCTTGGGCAGCCAATCCAGGCCCGTACAGCTGTTTGTGGCTGGGGGAGTGATCGTGTGTATGGGAGATATAGCCGGGGTCTGGGGTCTCGATGAAAAACTCTCCCTCTCCCGCACCCAGATTCGGGAAGGACAGGAATTGGGGATTAATCTTCTGCATTATGCCTGGCTCCGACACGGCATGACGCAGTTGCAACAGTGAGAAGCCCAAGCAGCAGTTCCCTCAAATCAGGATCAAGAGCAAGAAAAAGGTAGACTTTATCCCTTGCCCCTGTTCATTCTGGCCAATTTAGGTCACTATAGACGTAAGCCTCAGGTTGACAGACACGAGTTCATGTGTCTCGTTTTTAGCCACAAAACTCGTCTTCATCGACAGGTTGCTCTGTGGGACTAACCCAGCTTGGGTTAGCCAAGACCAACAATGGTGAGTAAAGTCTGTTGGCGGGCTGCCATTGCCAAGGACAGGGTTGTTGTCAGCGACATCCTCGCCTGCTCCTGTATCTGGCTCGTGCATCTCAAGGGTGGGCTGAACCCATGATACTCAGGCCCACTTTGGCACTGCTGCTTTAGACCAGCACCCAAGATGCCATCTTCCCGATGCTAGGGGCAAAGCCCAGTGATTTTGATCGGGGATCCCTATACTTTTGCAGAGCCTATACTTTTGCAGAGATGGATCCTTCAGGCCAGATTCGCATCCCGTTAGACCGTCATGGTTGGGAAACGGGATCTTCAACGAAATCGCGTGAGTCCCCTGCCTCTTTAGGCTGGGGAGGAAGAGCGACTGGGTGAGGGGGTTCGATGCCCCCGAACCCAGCAACAGGTGCTATACTTGGCATAATAACTTCAC
>JBHJNR010000134.1:0-5325 GCA_050330615.1 Cyanophyceae cyanobacterium | reverse complement strand
ACATACAGCGGGCGGTGGGTTGACCAGCGGCATCCTGTTCCACCACAATCACCCCATCCATCCGCTGCTCCTGCACATCGATCCACTGGCCCGCCACCTGGACTTGGGTGGGATAGATGGTGGTGACATAAAAATCTTGGGGAGCCACACCTGTTTTGACCACTGCTTCTAGCTTGGCATTGGGGTGGATCGGCTCCTCAAACTGTGCCCCCTGCTCGATCAGGGTACTCAAAATCGTCTGTAACCGATCTTCGGTGGGAGCTGACACACTTAACTGGACGCGGCTGGTGCTCTGGCGTTTTTCCCCCAGCTCAAACTTGAGAATCTGGAAGCTGCCGCCACTCTCCACGATCAGATCGAGGGCGGATCCCAAGATATCCCCATCCACCAAGTGACCGGACAGGTTGACCGTGCGGCTGTAGACGCTGGAGGTGGGATCCACTTGAGGAGCCAAGTCTTCCGTCAGGCGCAAGGTCAGACATTTGGCCGCACCGCCCGCCTTGAGAAACTCGCTCAGGTCGGTCTCGATCACCTCAAAACCCCGTTCCGCCAGTTGGGTATGCAGGGCCGGAGTGACCTTGTTGACCACAATGGATCCCTGGACATCCACCGCGTTGCAGGCAAAGTTGATGGCGTCTGCTTCCCCAATCGGGATCCGTTTTTCGGCAGGCACCCGCATCTCGATCAAGCGATTGGAATAGGCATCAAACGCGCCAGGATAGTAGAGCAGATAGCCCTGTGATAACGGACAAAAACAGGTGTCGAGGTGGTAGAACCGCTCATCCACCAACCGCAGCGACAACACTTCGATCTCCAGCCACTTGGCCAGATAGGGGTGGGACTCCAATACTGACCGGAAGCCATAGCCCGCCCAGAGCCAGCGACCCTCCCGATCTAACAGAGCATCCCCAGCCCCCTCAAAGGACAATTCTGGTGGCAATTCATGAACGGTATAGCCCTGCTGCTCAAACCAACGCTTAAAGTGAGGCTGCTCCCCTTGGCGCTCAGGGTGGTAAAACTGGCTCAAAACCACCGTCTGATTGAGCAAAAGGCCAGCATTGGCGGTAAATACCATGTCGGGCCAGCCCTTTTCGGGCTCCACCAACTTCACATCCGCCCGCTGCCGCAGGATCTCATACAAGTTCTGCCACTGGGTCATGGCCCGATCCCGTGAGGAGCGATGCACATTCCCCACCATCCAGGGGTTAATCACATAGTCCACCTCGTAGTGGTGAGGGGCACACATCAAGATTTCTAGGGATGCAGACATAACAAGCTCTGACAGATAGGGATCCAGCCACACAAGACTCTAACAGGTTGACGGGATCCCTGGCTTTGGACATGGGCAGGTTCTGATAGAGCTTGATAACACCGCCCCTGAGCAGACCCAATTCAGGATGATGTGGCGCGGAAGGGGACTCAACAGAAATAACCCACCTTATTTCATCTAGGCGGCATTTTCCCTATCTTGTCCGGGGGTTGAGTGCAGAGGAATCATTCACATCACAGCTTAGGTTTGATCGGCATCACTTTCATGCTCATGAGTAGTTTCTATCATCAGAACATGCGCTGCTGCAAAGCGTACCACCCCATCAAGGAGATGAGATCATGGCTGATAATAACCTCATGGCTAGGCAGACCGTTGGACAGATGGATTCTGCTGACTCGACCCAAGCAGAATTGACTGATGATGAGCTAGAAACCGTGGCCGGTGGCTGGTGTGGCAATGAACTTCATCCTGCCTTCAAGGTTCCTATCCCAAGACCTGTAGATCCCTTTCGCTCTGTGGGTATTGGCTTGCAATTGCCCTCAGTTCATAAATCTCACTTCTGATTGTGATCAAGTCCATTCAAGATTTCTGAAATCTAATCTCACCTGCCCACCCTCTGAACATCAGGAGGTGGGCCTTGGCTTTGCGTACTTTAGAGGCTGCCTAAAAGGTGCAGTTGGAACAGACTGCGCAGCGGTCAAAACAATTGCCTCAGCAAAACTGGAGAGGGATCCTGATGAGTATATGCAAGTCTAGATGGAGGGGATCCCATGCCATGCTGAGCTAAAGTCCTGTATGGTCGGGAAGCTGGATCACCGTGCCTCATGATGGAATCGACTCTGCCCGCTAGCTCTACTGCCCCCACCACTGCTATCACCGCTGGCTCTGGCTTTCATTTTGAGCTGGAGGCAGTCTGTCCTCGCACTCAGGCCCGAGCCGGCACCTTTTATACCCCCCACGGTGAGATCCCCACCCCCTGCTTTATGCCAGTCGGCACCTTGGCTACGGTCAAGACCGTCACCCCAGCTCAGGTCAAAGCGGCAGGGGCCTATATGGTTCTCAGCAATACCTACCACCTCCATCTGCAACCCGGTGAAGACATCATTGAGGATGCGGGGGGATTGCACACCTTTATGAATTGGCCAGGGCCGATCTTGACAGATTCCGGTGGCTTTCAGGTGTTTAGTCTCAGCCAGTTGCGGCAGATGGATGAAGATGGTGTCACCTTCAAGTCTCCCCACAATGGCGATCTGATCCGGTTTACGCCAGAGCGGTCGATCCAAATCCAGAATGCGCTGGGGGCCGATGTAATCATGGCCTTTGACGAGTGCCCCCCCTATCCTGCCACCCATGAAGCCGTGGCCAAGGCGGTGGAGCGAACCACCCGGTGGTTGGGGCGATGTGTGGAAGCCCACGGGCGCAGTGACCAAGCGCTCTTTGGCATTGTGCAGGGGGGGGTGTACCACGACTTGCGGCGTCAATCGGCCCAAGAGATCACCGCATTTGATCTGCCGGGGTATGCCATTGGTGGGGTCAGTGTGGGTGAGCCCGCCGATTTGATCGCCGGGATTGTCCAGGCCACAGCGCCTTTATTGCCGGCCCATAAGCCCCGCTATTTGATGGGGGTGGGTACCTACAACGAGATGCGGGCGGCGGTGGCTGGAGGGATCGATCTGTTTGACTGTGTGATCCCGACTCGGTTTGCCCGTCATGGGGCTTTGATCAGCCGGGGACATCGGTGGAATATCAAAAATACCCCACACCGCCGGGATTACGGGCCTGTGGATCCTGACTGTGGCTGCTACACCTGTCAAAACTTCAGCCGTGCCTATCTCTGCCACCTGATCCGAGCGCAGGAGCTCTTGGGCTACACGCTGCTCTCGATCCACAACATCGCTGAGCTGATGAACTACACCCGCAGAATGCGGGAGGCCATTCTCTCCGGCACCTTCAGCGAAACCTGGGATCCCTGGGCTGAGGGGGGAGAGCCAGAGTCTGGTGCCCCATCTGACTAGTGGTTGGGCTGGATACTGCCAGTAGAGGCGCGTTAGAGTAAACAAAGACTCCTCACTTTGCATGTTTCATGGTTGCTTTTGCTCCCCTACCTGCCCTGACCCCACCCGAACGAGCCTGGGATCCCTCGGCAGCAGACCGCACCTTTGATGTGGTGATTGTGGGGGCCGGCATGGTGGGCTCCGCATTGGCAGCAGCATTGGCGGGATCCTCGGTAAAAGTCGCCTTGGTGGAGGCACGAGATCTGTCGCTGGGAGTGGGGCCCGATGGGCGGGCCAGTGCCTTGGGATTGGGCAGTATCCAGCTATTTGAGGCGATTGGGGCCTGGGATCTGATGCAGCAGTTGGGGGTCTCTCCTATTAAGCGCATTGAGGTCTCCGATGGAGATTTTAGGGGGAGGGCTCATCTCCGCCACAGCGAGATTGACCAGCCAGCCCTGGGCTACATTGTCGAAAATCGTGTCACCCAGATCGGCCTCCAGCAGGTGCTGTGCGCCGCCGATAACATCCAACTGATTTCTCCGGCCCGGATCCAGAGCTTTGCCACGGATACCGAACAGACTTGGCAAAGCATCCGTCTCGAAACGGGATCCCTGCACTCCGATCAGGAGCCGACCCTCATCTCGATCAAGACCAAGCTGCTGGTGGCCTGTGATGGGGCCCATTCTCAGGTACGCCAACAGGCTGGGATCCCTGTGCAGGCTTGGGGCTATGGTCAGTCTTGCATCGTCTCGACCGTGACCACCGAGCGACCCCATCACCAAGTGGCCTATGAGCGGTTTCGCCCCTGGGGGCCATTTGCCATCTTGCCCATGACCCCATCTGCTCAAAGCCTAGGTCAACCCTCTGAACCCGAGCATTCTCATCGCAGTTGTGTGGTTTGGACGATTCCCGACACGGAACGGGAACGGTTGATGTCTCTATCGGAGGCTGAGTTTCTGGCAGCGATGTCGCCGTCTTTTGGATCCCAATTGGGGGCATTGCTATCCGCCTCCCCGCGCGCTTGCTATCAACCCCGTCGTCTTCACGCTCAACGCTATGGAGCGCCTCGATTGGCATTGGTGGGAGATGCAGCCCACACCACCCATCCGGTGGGCGGACAGGGGGTCAATATGGGGCTGCGGGATGTGACTCAACTGGCTCAGTTATTACTAGCAGCGGCAACAGAGGACCAGGATCCCGGATCTGCTCTGCTGCTGAAGCACTATGAGGGATCCCGATACTGGGACAATCGCGCCGTTCTGCTGGGGACTGACATCGCCAACCGGGCTTTTTCCAATGACTGGATCCTATTGAGAGAAGCTCGCCGACTCGGGATCCTCACCCTCGAACATGCCCTGTGGCTGAAACGTCCCCTGATGCGACAGGCGATGGGCATCGCCTCTTACCATCCCCGCCTCCAGGGATCCCTGCGCCCCCAGCCTCAAACAGTGACTTCTATCGGTGTTTCAGTACCATCAAGGTGATATCATCGTGGATCTTTTGGGATCCGATAAAGCCCTTCACATCACCCACAATCAGATCTCGAATCTCGTGGGCAGAACGTGCGGCATGATCTTTGACCAACCCTGATAATCTTGCTAATCCATATAGAGATCCATCCTCAGCATCAGCTTCAGTCAGACCATCGGTATAGAGAACCACCACATCTTGGGATCCCAGCTGCAATTTGCGCTCACTCAAAAACAGATCAATATTGGGTTCAAGACCCACAAACATCCCCAGATCAATCGTATCGACCTGCTGAATATCTCCACCATTTTTCACCAATAAGACTTCTTCATGCTGTCCAACGATAGTCAACTCCCCCTGATCATATTTGAGCAAGCAGAGGGTGAGATTTCGATCAGATTCCATCCGTTGTAGGTTAGCGTAGACCACTTGATTGAGAATTTTCATGATCCGGTGGGTATCGGCTTCCTCAGAGGTCAAAAGAGTCCGAATTGCCATTTGCACCATGATCATCAACACCCCACTCTCTAACCCATGTCCGGTGACATCACCAATGCCAAAAAGCAAGGTGTCTTTGTAAGATAAAACATC
>JBHJNR010000133.1:0-12446 GCA_050330615.1 Cyanophyceae cyanobacterium | reverse complement strand
GGGGGATCCGTGATTGCCTTTATTGAAGATCCCGATGGCTACAAGATTGAGCTGATCCAGCAGAGTGCCCCCGCTGGTGCCTCGGAAGAAAAAGTGGCGGCAGCTGTTTCCTAAGATGCTGGATCCCGTTAGGCTGCATCGCAGTCTTCAAACCCAGCTCAAGACAGAGTTCTGTGGACATCATCTGATTCAGTGGAGCGTCATCGACTCCACCAATCGGGTGCTCATGGACTGGCTACGCACGGGATCCCTGGCCTTACCAGAGGGGATCACAGTGGTAGCAGCTCGCCAAAGTGGGGGACGCGGCCAACACAATCGCCGCTGGCATTCCTCTTCGGGTGGGCTTTATCTCTCGGTTTTGCTCACCCCTCGCCAGGATCTCGATCAACTCAGCCAACTCACCGTGGCTCTAGGGTGGGGCATTGCCTCGCAACTCAAGCAGTTTTGTACCCAAGCCTATGGAGCTGAGATAGCAGAGGCGATTGGGGTCAAATGGCCCAATGATCTGGTTATCCAGGGCCACAAGCTGGCCGGGATCCTGACCCAGGCTCGATGGCAGGGATCCCGCTTGCAGGGGGTTGTGGCTGGTGTGGGGGTGAATGTCAATAATGCCCCGCCTGAAGGCATGCCATTGGCCCAGCTGACGGGAGTGCCAGTGGACTTAACCGCAGTTGCGGCTCACGTTTTGACCGGGATCGAGCAGGGCTATCTCACCTGGCGGCAACAGGGATTGGATCCCCTCCTGGGGGACTACAACAGCTGGCTCTGGCATCGCGGTCGAACTCTTGAGCCAGCCACAGGGGATCAAAGCGTTCCCAAAAGCACGGTTATAGGTGTTGCAAACTCAGCGGACTTGAGGATACAAACACATACGGGGGAACAATGCGCTCATCCAGGCCAAGTCAGTCTGGGCTACGCCACCTCGGATCCCCTTCAGGCCCTAACCCCGCTTGATCTGCTTTAGTCTTTCCGCTTTAGTCCTAACGTTGCTGAGAGGCCCCAACCGTCTGTGAGACCTCAACTTCCCCCCTCAACGCCAACACTCGCCGTTGCTATGCGGCAACAGGCCTTCCATCTGAAACGTCGTCTGGCGGTTTGGGGGCGACTGCTGCTGGTGGGAGGGGTGACGATGCTGCTGCTCTGGGGACTGATGGGTCTCTCCCATAGCCACGCCCAATCCTCTGCTGATCTGTTGCCTGCCCCCCCCCAAGTCAACCCCTCCCTCGATACCGCCGACTTGGTGGAGGCCGATTTTCCCTTGGATCCCTTCATTGCGGTGGATCAGATTGAGGGACTAGAAAACCTAGAGGTGGATGTGGGTCGCCGAGTAGTGGTGGAATCCTTGCCTGACCTCGCCAATGGAGAAGAGGGTCATCGCTCGGTGCCCGTAGTCTTCATTGAGCGCTCCAGCGGCACCACCTACCGCATCACCCCTGACCGGGGTCTAGAAATCATCACCCCCATGAGTGAAACAGAACTAGCTGCTCAAGAGGCTGAGGCCCAAAACGCTGAGACTCTGGCAGCCAGGGATCCCAGCAGCGAGAGATTGCTTTATCCGTTGCCCATCTCCGTACCCATCACCTCTCAATTTGGCCTCAGGGTGCATCCTGTCAGGGGCACACAGGAGTTTCACCAAGGAGTCGATCTGGGGGCACCGGAGGGGATGCCTATCTTGGCTGCTTTCTCCGGCGAAATTGTTGCGGCTGGCCCGATGGGAGGGCTGGGGAATGCAGTATCCCTGGCTAATAGCGCCTATCAACGTACCCGCTATGGACACATGTCTTCGGTGGTGGCGGTGGCAGGCCAACGGGTCAGGCAAGGGGATGTGATCGGGTATGTGGGTGCCACTGGGATGGTGACAGGCCCGCACCTACATTTTGAAGTGTGGCAACGCACTGACAGCGGCAACTGGGTGGCCACAGATAGCCTGGAAGACCTAACCATCTCGCTAGCCTCCATTAGCTAGTACTCGTCGCCCCCTAACCCCTTCAGGGTATAGGTGGAGCACGGTGACGGATCTTGGTATCTGTTAGGAGGTAGATGGCGGCAAAAATTGACCAACCATGAACAAGGGGTTTAAGCCCCTTGTCTGAGCTACCCCATGGGAGATAACTCTTCACCAAGAAGCTGGTCTTTAAGACCTCTAGACCACTAGAGTAAGGGATCCAAGTTCATCGAACAGTGAAGAGGTGGGTAATCTAAGGCCATTCGACGACCCCTGTCTTGACTGAGGGTTGCCCACCCTCGTCTGTTTTTCTTGCCTGCTACCGGATCCTTACCATGACTTATACCAGCCCACCCTTGGCTAATGCGATCACCACCGCACCTGCCATTGATATCCAGGGGTTGACCAAGACCTACAACACAGGGTTTTGGATGAATAAAAAAATCAGTCCTCTCAAGGACTGCTCTTTACTGGTGCAGCGAGGGGAAACCTATGGCTTGTTGGGGCCCAATGGAGCTGGCAAGACCACCACGATCAAATGTCTGTTGGGCATTGTGGCACCCTCAGGCGGCAGTGGTACCCTGTTGGGACAACCACTAGGCGACCAGAATATCAAGCAGAAAGTAGGGTATCTGCCCGAGAATGCCTATTTCTATGACTATTTGACCGCTTGGGAGTTTCTACATTTTGCCGGGGAGGTTTTTCGGATCCCCCGTCACATTTTAAAAGACCGGATCCCTCAACTGCTCGAACGGGTGGGATTAGCGATTGATACGGCTCGCAAAAAACAATTGCGGACATATTCCAAGGGGATGTTGCAGCGAACTGGCATGGCCCAGGCTCTGATCAATGATCCCGAATTAGTCTTTTTAGATGAGCCGATGTCAGGCTTGGATCCCATTGGTCGTTATCAGATGCGGGAGATTATTGTCTCTCTGAAAAAAGAGGGCAAAACTGTCTTTTTTAATAGCCATATCTTGGCGGATGTGGAGGCCATCTGTGATCGGATTGGGTTGCTAGTGGCCGGAAAATTAGTGGCCCAAGGCAGCCTGAATGAAGTCTTAGGCACCTCTGAAACCTATCAGGTGCGGGGACTGGGTGGAGATATGGCGATATTTCGGGAACAACTGGAAGGGTTTGAGCAACAAAGCGACCACTGGCGTGGGGAATGGCAGGGATCCCCGCATGAGTGCATGGAGTTGCTGCGGCAGGCGGGGGCAACGGTGACAGATATCAACCTGCGCCGTCAGTCTCTGGAGGAGTTTTTCGTCTCCACGGTTCGTTCTGTTCAGGGCAAGGAGGCAGGGATCTCGTCATAGCGGATTTGAGAGCCTACTGGGCGAAAGACTGTCTTGGTCAACTCTAGGCCACCTAAGGATCCGATCTATTCTGAAAGCTGTTGACCTGCCTGCTGAGCGCCTAATTGCATGACCCTCAAGACCCCACTCTTTGAACAGCATCAAGCCCTGGGATCCCGGATGATGGCTTTTGGGGGATGGCTGATGCCAATCCAATACCAAGGGATCCTGGCGGAGCACCAAGCGGTACGGACTCAGGTGGGGATCTTTGATGTCTCCCACATGGGCAAATTGTGGCTGCGGGGGGCAGATGTGGGATCCGCCTTGGCGAAACTGGTGCCGACAGATCTGGCCAAGCTGCAAGATGGCGACAGCCAATACACCCTCTTGCTCAATCCTGAAGGGGGGATCCTGGATGACATTATTGTCTACCGGGTCGCAGCAGATTGTTGGTTGGCCATCGTCAATGCTGCCACCAGAGACAAGGATCGGGCCTGGATAGAGAATTATTTAGCAGAGCAAAGCCATCCCGTCACCCTGGAGGATCGCACCACTGAGCAGACGCTCTTGGCCATTCAAGGATCCCAGGCGGTGGGGCTTATCGAGTTGTTGCTGGGGATCTCGCTGGGGGATTTGCAGCGGTTTCAACATCGGTCGGTACTTTTACCTGAGTGGGGGCCAGATCCGATCTTGATCGCTCGCACGGGCTACACCGGGGAGGATGGGGTGGAGATCTTGAGCAGCAACAGCACCGGAATCCAACTGTGGCAGGCTTGCCTAGAACGTGGGATCCCTCCTTGTGGCCTGGGCTGTCGGGATACCTTGCGGCTGGAGGCGGGGATGCACCTCTATGGTCAGGATATAGACGAGACCACCACGCCGGTAGAGGCTAGCCTGACCTGGTTATTGACTCAAACCCAAGCCTATATCGGCCACGCACGGATCCAACAACAGCAGCAAGCGGGGGTGGAGCGCAAACTGGTGGGCCTCAAAATGTTAGGCCGCTCGATTGCCCGCCCTGGCAACCCCATCTTTGGCTCTGCATCAGCTCAGGATCCCGCCCTTGGGATCATCACCAGTGGTACTCAATCTCCCACCCTCAAGGTGCCGATTGCCATGGGCTATCTGCTGCCCGCTGTAGCCAAGCTGGGATCCCAGGTATGGGTGGAGATTCGGGGCCAGCGCCATGCGGCTGAGGTGGTCAAACGGCCTTTTTATCGGGCCTTGGGCTGAATCTGCCTGATCTCCGATTGAGCCTTGTCATTAACCCCGTTCTCTAAAAGTTCTTTCTATAAGAGTTCCATGCCGATCATCGACTTGCGGAGCGATACCGTCACCCAGCCCACAGCCGCCATGAGAGCTGTAATGGCTGCTGCCGAGGTTGGCGATGATGTCTATGGCGAGGATCCCAGTGTCAATCGCTTGGAGGCAATGGGGGCGGAGTTGATGGGGATGGCGGCGGGATTATTTGTCCCCACCGGCACCCTGGGCAATCTGCTGGGGATCATGGCCCATTGCGAACGGGGGGATGAGTACATCGTCGGCCAGATGGCCCATACCTATCGCTGGGAAGGGGGCGGGGCAGCCGTTTTGGGCAGTATTCAGCCCCAGCCCTTGCCCATGCAAGCGGATGGTCGCCTGGATCTGACTGAGGTGGAACATGCCATCAAACCCGACGATTTTCACTTTGCTCGCACCCGCCTGATTTGCCTGGAGAACACCCATGCGGGCCAGGTGTTGCCCTTGACTTATATCCATCAGGCGGTGGCACTGGCCCAGCGGTATGACTTGGGCCTGCATCTGGATGGGGCACGGGTCTTTAACGCGGCGGTACAGCTAGGGATCCCAGTGCAGCAGATCACCCAGCCTTTTGACACGGTCTCCGTGTGCCTCTCGAAGGGGTTGGGGGCACCCGTGGGATCCCTGTTGTGTGGGTCGGTGGAGGTGATCCAACGGGCCAGACGGTGGCGCAAGGTGTTGGGGGGCGGGATGCGACAGGCGGGGATCCTAGCGGCAGCAGGGATCTATGCCTTGGAGCACCATGTGGAACGATTGGCAGAAGATCACCACCATGCTCAGCTATTGGCCCAAGGGCTGGCGGCGATTGAGGGGATTGAGGTCAGATCTAGTCCCACCAATATGGTGTTTCTGACGGTGCCTCTCGACCGGGCCGAGGCTCTGCGCACCTATCTGGGGCAAGAGGGGATCCGGATTGGGCAAGGGCATCGGATTCGATTGGTCACCCATTTGGATATCTCGACGGCAGCAATTGAGCAGGTGATCAATCTCATGCAGTCTTTTTTCTCTGCCCATTGACCTGAAGATTAAGGCTAAAGATTACCGGCGAAGACACTTAAAATAATCCAGAGTGGATCGCCCACTGCAACAACGCCGCAGTCGCGACCATCGTGCCTAAAGCTTGGGTGAGGAGAGGGACGACAAAGCCAGCTATCATCGGGATCCCTTGAGCGGTGACAGCTTTGACTATGCGGCCCCTCGAAAACGTCAGCAGTGAGTCAGATCACTCTAACTGTCTTACTCCAACCCTTGGGTAATGCGCGGGGATCCCAGGTCTGCCGCCTCCAATAAGTTCTGCAAGTCTTGTTGCAGACGGTTAAATTCAGCTAGATTTCCCTGTTGCAGCGCCTCTTGCGCCTCTTGCCAAAGCTCTTGCGCCTCTGTCAGCATTTCCTCATCTGCCTCTCCCCGCTCAGGCAACAGGGGTGACAAGGGAAAATTTCCCTCAATCGGGTCTGGGATCTCGTCATCTCCCTCAAACAGATCGGCCAATGCTTCATCGAGGGTTCTCCGCATCACCACCCGGTCTTCATAGACCACGATTACCCGCGTCAGTTGGGGCAAGCGGCCCTTTTCGGCCTCCAAATAGAGGGGCTGGGCATAGATGATCGACCGATCGATAGGAATCGCCAACAGATGACCCAATCGGACTCGGGATCCATGCTCATTCCATAAAGACACGCGCTCCGTGATTTCAGGATTCTGGTTGATGCGGGCTTCCACTTGTTGGGGGCCAAAGATCAGGGTTTGTTTAGAGAATTTGTAGATCGACAGTCGGCCATAGCGCTCCCCATCACAGCCCGCTGCCATCCAGGCCACCATGTTGTCTTTGTTGGCGGGGGTATAGGGCGAAAACAGCACAAATTCTGGCTGACGATTGGAGACCTCGGGCAGATTGAGGATGAGATATTGGGGTCGCATCGGTCGTAGGCGTTCATTACGAAATTGACTAGCCACCTGCCATTGATCCTCCCGGTTATAAAAGATCTGGGGATCCGTCATGTGATAGGTGGCATATTGCTCAGCTTGCACCTGAAACAAATCCTCTGGGTAGCGGGTGTGACGACGCAACTCCTCCGACATAGCGGCGGCTGGTTTAAACAACTGAGGAAAGATATTTTGATAAACCTGAATGATCGGATCTTCTGGGTCAAAGACATAAAACTCGACCGTGCCATCATAGGCATCAATCAGAACTTTGACGCTATTGCGAATGTAGTTAAACTGGGCTCCTGTTTCTAGCGAGGCATATTCAGAATATGGAAAATGATCGCTGGTGGTATAGGCATCATAAAACCAGTAGAGTTTGCCCTCAGCAATCACCAAATAGGGATCCCGGTCGTAGCGCAAAAAAGGAGCAATTTGGCGGACTCGCTTGCCGATTTGGCGATGAAATAACATCCGACTCTCAGGCTTAAACTCTCGGCTGATCAACAAGCGGGGATCCCGAAAAGCCCAGCTAAACCACAACCGCTGCCACAGGGATCCTAAAGACACCCCATCCTTGCCCGCATAGGATCCATAGATGTTGCTCTCTGTGTTGGCATCCGGATAGTCCAGCTCCCGTGCTGATCCTCCCACAATGATATTGGTATCTGTGATCTCACCAAAATAGATGCGAGGATTATCGATCCCAAGGGCCATCTGCACGGCTGGGCTGGCGGCTCGGGGAGGAATGTCAGAGATAAAAAAGTCTGGCAACCCCTCCCGCGTCACCACATTGACAGGGCTGAGGGTTAGGCCAAATCCGTGGGTATAGAAGAATCGCTCATTGACCCAGGTCTGGGCCCGAGGAGGCACCCGAGTGATATCCATTTCCCGCGCCGCGTGCATCACCTGCCGCAATTGGCCGCCGATGGTGTAACGATCCACATCCACAAAGGGAAATTGGTAGTAGGGGCGGATCTCCTGCAACTGCCGATAGGTTTCCAGCAAGGGTTCGTGATCCCAGAGTCGCACGTTGCTGAGGGTGGCAGTATTGTCGTCCAGATCCGCTGCGGTTAAGGTTCCCCCGCTATCAAAGGGAATCACCTCCACCTCATCCAGATTGAAACCCCGATTGGTAAAGTGAACCGTCTGCTCGATATAGGCTCGTTCCCGCTCCAGCTCATTGGGCACCACCACCAACGACTGCACCACCGCCGGATAGAGCTGTCCAATCAGGCCGGTACAGACCCAATAGGCCATCAGTAAGACCAGCGGCACCACCACCGAGCGCACCCAAGGGCGACGAGGATTGCCCACCCAGGTCTGAGCCCGCAACACCGCCGGATTGAGCTGCCCGACGCCGACCCAAAGCAAGCCTACTGCCGTTAACAAAGCCACCCCAATCAGCAGGGTATTGGCGGGCAACTGGGCATTGACATCCGTAAAACTGGCCCCAAAGATAGTGCCCCGCGTCGAATACAACAGCTGAAACCGACTCAGGGCGTGTCCCCAGGCCAGAACCACCAGCAGGGATCCCGTCAGCGTGAGCAAATGCCGCTGAGCTGCCAAGGTCAGGGCCACCGTCAACCGCTGCTTGGCCAGCCCCAACTCCGTCACATAGACTACTGCCACCGCCCCCAATGTGACCGCGATCAGATGCATGACCCACCGCTGCGCCATCTCCCAAAACGGCAGCGCAAATAGATAAAAGCCCAAATCACGGCCAAAAACGGGATCCTGCTCTCCCACCGGCACCTGGTGCATCCAAGTGGCAACCGTCCACCAGTTCAGCTGCAAAAACCAGGCAAATCCGCCACTCGCCACCAAGAGCAGCATCCATAAACTGGGCTGATGGGGGCGCTTCCAGGCCCGCCGAATATTTTGATTCAGTACCGTTAAGGTGATGACAAAGCCCGCTAGCAGCACCCCTAGCCGCCAGAGCAGGCTAGAGACCAACACAGAGTCATAGCCCAAGCTGGCAAACCAGGCCCGGTCAACCCACAGGACGGCTCCCCGATCCAGCAGCAACACCATCACCAGGATCCCGAGTCCGCCATAAAACAGTTGCCAGAGATGGGGCAGCCACCAGACATTTTGAACAGGCTGATTCACGGCCACGTTAGCCAAACCCAATCGATGCCCCTAGCTTAACGTGCTGGGATCCCTATCTTTTCTGCTGCTGGATCCCAATCTTGGGGGGCTCTGATCTTAAAGATATCGGTAGGGCTGAGGGCTAAATCTCAGAAATGTTTGTAGGCTTTTGGATGATGGTTGTTTTCACGGGGCCATTTCCGCTTAAGGTTCACCCCAAATGTTCAAACCCCATCAGCAAGACCCCACATAATTGTGCTGTCGTGAATTGTGCTGTCGGCCTTCAATGATCATCTGACCCTATCTCCCCCCTGATCTATGCGGATCCCTTTTAGTCTCAAAGTCGGCTTCACGACTACTCTGCTGGCCGCCAGCGTCACCAGTGGCGGGTTATTTTTGTTTTACTCCTATGCCTACAACCTGCTACTGGGGGAGCTCACAGGCCGATTGCGGGATATTGGCTACCTGGGCACCCTGCAATTTGATGATGATATCTTGAGCGCCATCGACACCCTTAAAGCGCTGACGGCAGCAGAGTCCCAGCTTTCTGTCGAGGAGATTCGCCAGATTCCCCCCGGTGAGGCCCAACTGAACCTCGATGACGAAACCACCGCTACATTGCAGCAAGAGGACGAGTATCAATCGATCAGCCAGCTCTTGCGCAGCATCGATCAGGTGGGATCCCGGCAGATTGCCCCTGCACAGGACTTCTATCCTCAACTGGATTGGGAGACCTCCACCCTTGGCCTCTATTTGATGGCCGAAATCCCAGGGATCCCTGACTTTCAACAGGTGCAATTTATCGGGTCATCCCGCCACGAAGCCATCGATGACTGGCCGGGTAATCCCCTCGGCAATGTTTACAGCATCACGGATCCCACCTTTGCCGCCGCCTTTGGGGGAGAGGCTCAATCAACGGATCTCTACTCCGACAGTTTTGGCACCTGGATCAGCACTCTAGTACCCGTGCTGGATCAACAGGGAATGGTGGTGGCGGTGTTGGGGCTGGACTATGACGCCACCAATGAGGCCAATCAATTGGCGGTGCTGCGGCTGATCGGATTGGGCATTGTGGGAGCCAGCTTTGTGCTCTCAGCCGGAGGGTCGGTGCTGCTAGCCCGTTGGGTGGGATCCCCCTTAAAAATGCTGCGCCACGGGGCAGAACGGGTAAGGGCCGGAGATTATCGCACCCAAGTTAGCCTAACTAGCCAAGATGAGTTTGGCCTGTTGGCAGAGACCTTCAACAGCATGGTGGATGAGATTCGCACCCAAGCGGAAACCCTAGAATCTGAGGTGGCCAACCGTACTGCCGAGTTAGCGGAGGCCAACCAATCTATCTCCAGCCTCAACCATCAATTGCAAAGCGAAAATCGCCGCATGGAGGCAGAACTGCAAGTTACCCGTCAACTTCAGCAGATGATTTTGCCGGGGGCGACCGAGCTATCAGAAGTGCCCGACTTGGATATTGCGGGCTTTATGGAACCCGCCAATGAAGTGGGTGGAGATTATTACGATGTGCTGGTGGATCACGGCCAGATCAAGATTGGCATCGGGGATGTAACAGGACATGGCTTGCAGAGTGGGGTGCTGATGTTGATGGTGCAAACCGCCGTGCGAACCCTGTTGGTCTGCAACGAACGGGATCCCGTTAAGTTCTTGGCCATCCTCAACCGTGTTATCTACGACAATATTCAGCGCATGAACGCTGACAAAAATCTCACCCTATCGCTAGTGGATTATCGGGATGGATCCCTGCGCCTAAGTGGAGCCCATGAAGAGATGATCGTGGTTCGCAGCAATGGAGATCTGGAGCGGATCAACACCATGTTATTAGGGATCCCGATTGGGCTTGACCAAGACATCACCCACTATGTTGACCAGACGGAGGTGAAGTTAGAGCAGGGGGATGTGGTGGTGCTGTATACCGATGGCATCACAGAGGCCAATAATCTAGCGGGAGAAATGTATGGACTCGATCGGTTATGTGCCGTGATTGGGCAATATCGTGAACAATCGTCGTTGCAAATTCAAAAAGCTGTGATCGCCGATTTGCGAGAGTTTATCGGATCCCAGGAGATCTATGACGACATCACCCTTTTGGTCATGAAGAAGCGTCTGTTAGATGGAGTCCTATCTATGCGTGACTAGAACTTCATCTATTAGAGTTCGAGGGAATTGTTTGTGGGACAATCTCGTAAAGTCAAACCCTTCAGAGGAATTCTTAAACCACTGTGAATTTATCAATGAAAGTCAGAACTGGCACTATTGATGATGTATCACTGATTTTCTCATTCATTCAGAAGAAATCAGAATTTGATCGAAAGATTGGCGCTTTTTCCGGTGTGTTAGGGGTGTCTGAAGATAAAATACTTAAGACTCTTTTTGAAGAGATTCCTTTCTCTATCGATTCCATCAACAGATTTATAGGATATCCCCTAAGGTGAACTGCTGCCTCCTCCAGTGCTTCTCAGATTAGATTTTGATACGATTATATTAGGATTCAGCTTTCTGGGAGAGGTTGAGATTATGCGGTCGATTGAGCAACTGACTGAGGAAATATTGTCCCTGCCTAGCGAGTCAAGATCACTTTTAGCAGACAAGCTAGTGGAAAGCTTGGAGTTTGATACCGACTCCGTAATTCAAGCGGTTTGGATAACTGAAGCCAAACGACGGAGAGACGAAATCCGGGATGGCTCTGTACAACCAATCTCAGGCGAAGACGCTTTAGCACAAGTCAGACGGCTGATTGAGACATGAAGTACGTCTTTCATCCGGAAGCATTTAATGAATATGCTGAATCAGTTCAATACTACATGGAGCAAAGGGTTGAAGTTGCTCAAGGATTCATAAACGCGATCGAGGGTACAGTTTATCGAATCATGGAGTCCCCAACCCGTTACGCCACAATTGATGGAGATGTTCGGCGGTGTATGGCGCTTAAGTTCCCTTATGGTCTTCTCTACACAATTGAGCAAGATTACATCCTAATTGTGGCAGTCATGCATTGTAGTCGTAGCCCTGGGTACTGGAAAAACCGCAAGTAGTTGAAACAGTCAGCTGCTCAACACCGCGACCGCGCTGGTGCGGACGGGATAGAGCTTATCTGCGAGATTTCAGAAATGTTTGGCAGAGAACAACCTCACTGTTCTACAGACCCGTTGTTAGTCTTCGTGCATATCGTAGGGATCCTGTAGATCCTTAGACGGGGGGCCAAAGGCTAGAAAAATGCCATAAGCCGTAATGGAGACGACAACGACGGCAATCGCCACGATGAGAGAGACGGTAGGTTCCATAGATCGAGCAGGAAAGGACGACTGACTAGCATTATCTTAGAGCAGATATTACACAAGTTTACAATTTGAGGCGGAGATTCACAAGAAAGGGAGGATGTCTGGTAGATTTTCGATACCGTAGCCTCTTGGCCGATAATAGAGACACCACCACGACCGTTCGTTACTAAGGCAGCACTATGGCAATCCGCACTCGACTGGGCAACATTCTGCGTCCCCTCAACTCCGAATATGGAAAAGTCTCCCCCGGCTGGGGCACAACCCTCTTGATGGGGGTGTTTATGGGCCTGTTTCTGGTCTTTTTGCTGATCATCCTCCAGCTTTATAACCGCTCTTTGATCCTGGACAACATCAGTGTGTCTTGGGAGAGCCTGTCCTTCTAAGAGCCCTTATCTCAGATTGGCATCGCCGTTTGGCTCTATAAGATTAGATTTTTAACATCAGATGGGGAGATGGCCTTGCGGGGCGATCTCCCCTTTGAGCCTTGGGAATGGGATACAACCCCCGTCCTTCTAGGACGGCTTTTCTTCTTGTAGCCTATCAATCCAATCCTCTATCATCTGCGTCATGGTTTTCTGCCTCTGCTGGGCAATCCGC
>JBHJNR010000132.1:0-12043 GCA_050330615.1 Cyanophyceae cyanobacterium | reverse complement strand
CAGCCGCAAGTGGCTTTGTCCCCTGGAATAGCGGGATCCCTGACAGGGGTGTTGCAACGGGCAGTTCAGTTTGGCACAGGTCAAGCAGCCTATCTAGGTCAAGGGGAAGCGGGCAAAACGGGCACCACCGACAGTAATAAAGATCTGTGGTTTGTGGGCTATCTGCCAGATCCCGCCTGGGTGACGGGGGTATGGCTTGGCAATGATGATGCCACATCCACCCAAGGGGGCAGTGGTTTGGCGGCTCAGGTGTGGGGCAACTATATGCGCCGGATCCGAGGGTGAGTATCACTGTTGGGATCCCGATCTCAGGCTTTGTCCCGGTCAGAAATGGGATCCTAGAAGACGGAAAGCATGGGATCCCCAGCCCCTAAAATAAAGGACGGTTAGAAGGGGATCCGATTGTGACTGTGAAGCCAAGCAATGTTGATTCACGCGCCATCTTGCTGGTGTCTTGCCCTGATCAGCGGGGTTTGGTGTCGAAGATCTCGGGGTTTGTCTATGAAAACGGCGGCAACATTATCCATGCCGATCACCATCTAGATGATGGGTTGTTTTTGAGCCGGATCGAGTGGGATCTGGACTCGTTTGGGATCCCTCGGGCTGAGATTGGAGCTGCCTTTGGCACTTTGGCCAGTGGTATCCAAGCGGACTGGACGCTGCATTTCACGGATGCCAAACCACGGGTGGCAATCTGGGTCAGCCGCCAGAGTCACTGCCTGTTGGATCTGATTTGGCGGCAGCAGTCAGGGGAATTGCCCGCCGAGATCCCGTTGATTGTCAGCAATCATCCCGATCTCGAGCCGATTGCCCAACAGTTTGGCATCCCGTTTTGCCATATTCCTATGAGCCGGGAGATCCGTGACCAGCAGGAAGGGATCCAGTTGCAAGCGCTGCAAGACCATCAGATTGATTTGGTGGTGCTGGCTAAATATATGCAGGTGGTCAGTGCTGATTTTCTGCACCAATTCCCCCGCATTATCAACATTCACCATTCCTTTTTGCCGGCTTTTCCGGGGGCTAATCCCTATCATCGTGCCCATCATCGAGGGGTCAAAATTATCGGGGCAACCGCCCATTATGCCACCGCTGATTTGGATGAAGGGCCGATTATTGAGCAAGATGTGGTGCGGGTCAGCCATCGGGACTCTGTGGACGATCTGGTGCGCAAAGGCCGAGATCTAGAGCGTGTGGTATTGGCCAGAGCGGTGCGCTATCACCTGGAGCAGAGGGTTTTAGTCTATGGCAACAAAACGGTCGTTTTTGGTTAGTTCTTCCAGACTGTTGAAACGCTTACGCTTGGGTGTACTGTTCTCCGTCTCCCCCTCATCCTCATGTCACCCGCGCAGCCCGCTCAGGATCCCTCTCGTTCCCGCCGCTTTGTCTGGCAAGATGTGCCGTGGCAGGGGTGGGCGATTGGCGCAGGGATCCTTGTGGTGTCAGGATCCCAAGTGATGCGCTGGTTGGAGCCAGGGCTAGAAATTCGGGATCCCGATGCCATGCAGGGATTTGTCAGCACTTTGGCGGAGGTCTTGGCCGGGATCCTCGGGTTTACCATCTCGGTGGTGGCGATTGTGGTGCAGTTGAGTGCCGATCGATTTACCCCCAAAGTCACGGAGCTATTCCTACGAGAGCGAACCAATTTTCTCGTCATCTTTTTTCTGATCATCGCCAATCTGATCAGTGTATGGACGACCCTGGCTTTTAGCATTGTGGAGGAATCCTTAGGGCTGGTCATGATCAATTTGATCTTGGGCACGGCCTCTTTTTTGGTTTTGATTCCCTATTTTAGGTTTGTGTTTAATTTTTTGCAGCCCGCCTCCATCATCTCCAAGATCGAGCAGCAGATTCGCCAGTCTATCCTTGTAGCCATTGCAGGATCTTCTACTCCGACTAACGCCAGTCCCACCTTTCACACTTCCCATCAGGATTGTTTAGCGGCTCTGGATGAACTCAAGAGTATCGCCCTCAGTGCCAGTCAACAGCGAGAAAGCCAGATCGTTTTGGGATCCCTAGATAGTCTCAAGACCTTTCTGATCTTTTATGCGGGCTGCAAAGCCACTTTGCCTGAGCAATGGTTCTGGCTGACAGCGGCGATCTATCGGGATCCCGATTTTGTCTCTGTGGATGGAGGAAAGCTGGCCCAAATTGAAGCGCAACGATTATGGATCGAGCTGAAAGTGTTTCGGCAGTATCAGGCTATCTTTGCAGAATCGCTCAATGGTTGGAGAGAAGCCTGTGTATTGGTGGCCATCAACAGTCGTCACATTGCCGAAAAGTCCCTTGTGCAGGAAAAACCGGAAGTTGTCAAACTGGTGATCACCTTTTTTAATACCTACTTGCGGGCAGTGATCAATACCCGAGATGTGCGAACAGGCTATACCATTTTGAAGCAATACCGCCTGATTGCCGAGGGATCCATTCGACACAATCGGCCCGAATTTGTACTGGAGATCGCCCAACATTTTCGATACTACAGTTTGATCGCCTACAAAGGAGGATTGCTGTTTTTGTGTGAGACGCTGGCCTTTGATCTTGGGGTTCTCATCCAGGTTTGTTATGAGCAGATGCCCACATTGAGTCAAGACTTATTGGCCATCTTTCTCAAGATTGATCAAGATCCCGAGAGTGAGCAGCAGGAAGCAACTTTGCGGGGCATCCGTAAGTCTCAAGTCAAGTTAGCGGCCTACTATCTCAAGGTTGATCAAGACCATTGGGCGAGACAGATTTTTGAGGATATGCAGGATGAACCGCCGCCGCGACTGGTGGTGATCTGGAATGAATTGAAAACCACACAGGCAGATTTTTGGGAGTTCACCGATCGAGGGGATAATTTTTATTATGTGGATCCCTCTTTATTACCCTATGTGGATCAGTTTTTTGGCTGGTTTCAGTTATCCTCTTTCCTCCCTCATGAGTAGTGTGGAGCATCTCTCTTTATGTCACTGATTTTAGTTACCGGAGGATCCCGATCTGGCAAAAGTCAATTTGCGGAGAAACTTACCATTGCCTCAGCCTTGCCTGTTATCTATGTGGCCACAGGCTTGAAGCCCGATCCACAACAGGATCCAGAATGGGCGGAACGGGTGCAGCAGCATGTACAGCGGCGACCCCCTGACTGGCAGACGGTAGAGTCTGGGCTGGATTGGGGATCCCTGCGAGAGGCTGGTATAGCTCCAGAACAGTGCTATTTGATCGATTCCTTGGGGGGCTGGGTGGCGGCAGGTCTGGACTGGGATCCCGAGGATTGGCAGGAGTGGACGACGGAGCTTGTGACGGTTCTGACCGGGTTTTCAGGACAGGTAATCGTGGTGGCGGAGGAGGTGGGATCCGGGCTGGTGCCTGCCTATCCCCAGGGTCGCCTGTTTCGAGATCGGATCGGATCCTTGGCTCAGCAGGTGGGATCCCATGCGGATGCTGTGTATTGGGTGACGGCGGGCTTTGCGGTCAATTTGCGAGAAATTGGCCAATCGGTTGTCTGAGGTTCCTCGTGATCATAGATGCCGAGCATTAGGCGAGGAACTTAGCTGATCTCCGGATAGATGCGCAGGCGACGATTGGGTTCTTCTCCAAAGCTCTCGGCCCGCAGGCGATAGTGTTCTACCAGTTCATGTTGCCGCCGCCGGATTAGGGACGGGCGAGGCAAAAGCTCCACCGTCTGGGATTTGGGGATGACGATCTGTTCCACAGCCAGACGGGCTTCCTCCAGAGCCTCGGACTCATCGGCAGCAGCGGCTTGAATAAACAGATCCATCTCCATATCTGTGGATCCACCCGGATCAAGATTGAGCAATCGCCGCAGGGCACGGGTCAGATCCAGCAGGGTATTAGCTTTGACCGTATGGATTGGGATCTGGCGAACCTGAGCCAATTGTTGAATCTTGGAACGGCTCCGCACTTGGCTGCGCAGGGCTAGTACCACATCCGCCTCATCCAGGTTTTTGATCACCTCCACTTCTAGCTCCAAGGTCTGGGCCACCTGCTCAATATGTTGGCGGCTGACCCCATAGGGATAGATGTGCAAAGCCCCCGACTCCATCCCATAGGAGGCGTTGGCGAATCCATCGTCTTCTGGGTCAAAAAAATCCTCCTCCGGCAGCCCAAGGTTACGGGCGATCTTGGATCCAGTGGGGCGTTCCACCTCCGCCAATCCAGACGGGATCCCTCCCATCACAGGCCGTGCCTTCAACGCCTCGCGCCGATCGGTGGGATTAAAGGGCAATGCCTCCATCTGCCCACTACGCCGCCAGCCTCGGGATCCCTGGGATCCGCCGCCGGGGGGCCATTGGGGGCCAGCAGGTTCCGAGCGGGTGATGATCAGCTCCCCTTGGGGATCAAGGCTGCGAACTTGCACAGGCGGCTCCTGTCCCCGCAACAGGCGATCCACTGTCAGGGAAACATTTTCGTGGACGACCCAGCGGGTGCGCTCCAACATCTCGACCGCGATATCAAAGGTGGGGGGGGCTTTGCGCTCCAACACACTCTTTTGGCTACCACGACGGCGGGCCTCGTCATCTCCCAGGGTCACCGATTGGATCCCGCCGACTAGATCCGACAAGGTAGGATTTTTAAGCAGATTATCGATCTGGTTGCCGTGGGCGGTAGCCACCAGCATTACCCCCCGCTCAGCGATGGTACGGGAGGCGGTGGCTTCCAATTCGGTGCCGATCTCGTCGATCACCACTACTTCGGGCATGTGGTTCTCCACCGCCTCGATCATGGTCTTGTGCTGTAATTCGGGAGTAGCCACCTGCATCCGACGGGCTCGACCGATACCGGGATGGGGCACATCACCATCGCCCGCAATCTCATTGGAGGTGTCGATGATCACCACCCGCTTATGAAAATCATCCGCCAGGACACGGGCGATCTCCCGCAGGGCGGTGGTCTTACCCACCCCAGGCCGACCCAGCAGCAGAATTGATTTGCCCTGTTCTACTAGGTCTTGGATGATGCTGACCACCCCAATTACGCAGCGACCGACCCGACAGGTGAGGCCAATAATGGATCCCTGGCGATTGCGGATGGCACTGATGCGGTGCAGGGTGGACTCGATCCCAGCTCGGTTGTCGCTGCTAAAGTCCCCCACCTTGCTGATGGTGGCCTCCAGGTCATAGCGGGTGACGGGATCCTCGGACAGATCTTCGGCTCGACCGGGAAACCGGGCCTCTGGCTTGCGACCCAAGTCCATCACCACCTCCACCAGGCGGGTCAGATCAGGGTGATGGATTAGCGCCGACCGAATGGGATCCGGCAGGATGGCCAACAGCTTCTCCAGATCATCGGTCATCTGGGTTTGGAAGGGCCATTGGTCAGTATCGGCAAGGGCTTGATGCTGGGGAACAGGGCCATCCGTGGGCATGAGATTCGACGACTCCATCCGCTCGGGGGTATTGGCAGAACCCGTGAATTGAGAATCAGCGGTCATAGCCATGGGTAGTTAGGGTGAGTAGGGGGGTAGGGCGAATCAGAGGAGGGGAGATTAGGCTCTCGGCCCCACCGGATCCCGGATCCGCCCATTGAGGGGATCCCGTTGGATCTGCTTGACCTGCTGCACCAGCGACTGGGCTATCTCCACTCCGGTGGACAGAATGCTGGGATCCTGAGGGCTTTCGCAGAGGGGATCGAGCAGATGGGCCACCTGTTGACGGGCATAGCTGCCATAGGCCACTCCAGCTATCGCGAGACTGGGATCTAGCTTGGCTACAGTGCTGCCATTGGTGCCTCCCGCCAGTTGCACATATCCGGGGAGACCAAAGCTGAGGACTTTTTGCGCTAGCCGCAGGGTAAGGCCGGTGGTGCCGGCCCCAATATCCCCACTCATGGGTCGGCCATCTGTCTGCCAGATCAACCGTTGGGGCAAGGGATCCATAATCTTCACCAGATCCCGCAGATAGGTTTCGAGTCCTGGCCCGTCATTGAAACTGATCGAGACCACTTCTAGCTGGTGCAGCCAGGGGATCAACTGCTGCCAAATCTGGGCAAAGGGATCCCGGCGACCGATGTGGGTGTGAATCTCGATGGCACGAATGCCCAGTGTGATCAATTCTGGCAGCAGATCGCCGACGGAGCGATGATGACTCCGTGTCTCGATCAGGTCATGGGGACAGACCGGCTCACAGCGACCGCAACCGTAGCAGAGATCTTGATGGATCTGGATTTGTTGAGTTGCCCAACTGATGGCATGGGGTGGGCAAACTGCAAGGCAGGGCTGGGGACACTCGGCAGGACAGTGGGATCCCAGCTGAAGGTCGGCTTTGCGAAAGTGGGGATCCTCGCCATCGTTGAAGCTGGCCATCAGCCACGGGCTAGGAATATGGGGCTGCTGCTGCTGAGCCAAGGCGATGCCGGTTTGGGCCGCTCGAACCACGGCAGGATCGGCAGCCATGTCGATGCAGTCGGCTCCGGCCAGGGTGTAGAGCAGAGCTAGATCACGCACAGAGCTGAGGTGCTGAAAACTAGCTCCACAGATGAGCTTGAACCAGGTGCCGTGCTGCAAGGAATCAGATGGCAGGGTCACTAGTGGGGGTGCCCTTAGGGTCACAGGCGAGGGGGCAACAGGAGGGAAAACTGAGAGAGTCAGGATCCCTTCATAACCTTAGCTTGCTTGTGAGGTAGATAGACAGTAGCCTCTAGGCGGGATCCACCCAGCGACCGTCGGCCTTGATCAGGTTGAGCAGTTCTTCCACCCCTTCAGCTTCGGGGACTTTCTTGACCTCATCTCGGCCTCGGTAGAGGGAGATAAAGCCAGGATTTTTGCCCACATAGCCATAGTCAGCGTCGGCCATTTCGCCAGGGCCGTTGACGATGCAGCCCATCACCGCAATATCCAGACCCGTTAGATGCTTGGTGGCCTCTCGAACTTTGTGCAGCACTTCTTCCAGATTAAACAGGGTGCGACCGCAGGAGGGACAGGCCACATACTCCACCATCGTCTTGCGCAGATTGAGCGCTTGCAGGATCCCGTAGGCGACCGGAATCTCCTTTTCGGGGGCTTCGGTGAGGGAAACTCGGATGGTATCGCCGATTCCTTCTGCCAGCAGGGTGCCAATGCCCACTGACGATTTGATCCGGCCATACTCACCATCGCCTGCCTCAGTCACCCCCAGATGAAGGGGATAGAGGTAACCTAATTCGTCCAAACGACGGGCCGCGAGCCGATAGGCAGCCAACATCACCTGGGGGCGCGATGCTTTGAAGGAGAAGACCAAATTATGAAAGTTGAGGTCATTGCAAATATGGGCAAATTCAAGGGCTGACTCCACCATGCCCTCGGGGGTATCCCCATAGGTAAAGGTCATCCGCTCCGCCAGGGATCCGTGGTTAACGCCAATCCGCATAGCTTTATTTTGATCCCGCAGGGACTCCACCAATGGGGTGAAGGCCTCGCGGATCTTGTCGCGGATTTGGTCAAATTCAGCGGGGGTATATTCGGTGCGATCCGACTGCGGCTTCTCAAAGACAAATAAGCCGGGGTTAATCCGCACCTTGTCCACATGGAGGGCAGTTTCTAGGGCAATTTTGATGCCGTTGTGGTGAACATCCGCCACCAGAGGCACGTTTTGATAGGTCTGGAGCAGCTTTTGGCGAATGGTGGCCAGCGCCTTGGCATGAGCCATGCTGGGGGTGGTAACCCGGATAATCTCACATCCTGCTTCGTGCAGGCGACGGATCCCGGCCACAGCTCCATCAATATCGAGGGTATCCTCGTTGATCATCGACTGCACCACCACTGGGTGTTCACTGCCGATGGGGATGTCTCCCACCCAGACGGTGCGGGTGCGGCGACGGGAGTAGTTCAGCTCGGGGTAGTGCTGGACGGGGGTTGAGGCAGAAGGGGTCAAAGTCTGCATAAGCTTGATCAGGTGGGATCCTAATTATCTTAGTCTAGTTACTCCGTTCTGACTGGCTTGGCAATGATGTTCAGCAAAGAAGCGTGAAATCCCAGGAGTGCCCCGTAGCGTCAAGATAATGGTGAGCAGTCCATCTTGAATAAATTCTGAGGATCGACCCCCATGGGACTTTTTGATCGACTACTGGGATCCCAGCAGATGGGCGCTGTGGATAGGGAACAGGGCAAGGCCGATCGTCCGGATCCAAAAGGCCGAAACAACTATATTTTGATCACCCTCGATAGCTGCCGCTTTGATAGTTTTGTGGCGGCTAATCCCAAGACCATCCAGAAGCTGGGGGCTTTGGAAAAGCGCTGGAGCTATGCCTCCTGGACAGCCCCCTCTCACTACAACCTACTGATGGGATTGATGCCCCATACCAGCCCACAGCAAGTGTTTGCTTCGGATCACTACAAAGATGAGTACCTGAGGTTTAATCAACGGCTGGGATCCGAGGGAATTGAGTTCAAGCAGATGCTGCCTCACCTCTATCTGCCCACGTTGCTCCAGCAGCATCTGGGCTACAGCACCCATGCTTTTGTCTCCTTGCCTGTGTTGAACCCGCAAACCCTGTTGAACCGAGATTTTGACACCTATCGGCTGATGCCCAGCCACAATGATATGGTCGCCATGATCGACGAGTTGGTCTTTGATCCGGATCGGCCTGGATTTTATCTTCTCAATGTGGGGGAGACCCATTATCCCTACGCCCTGCCCCATGAGGATCCCAGCCAGTGGCCGCGAGTTTCGGGGGTGAATGGGGTGCTGAAACGATTGGATGACAGTGATGCCGAAGCGACAGCCTTTTTTGATGAGAAAAAGCTGAAGGAATTACAACAGCGGCAGATCGAGACGGTGCGATATTTAGATCAAGTCTTTGAGCAGTTGTTTGATTTGGTGCCTGAAAATACTTACATCACGGTGACGGCAGATCATGGTGAGCTGTTTGGGGAAGGAGGCTATTTTGGGCATGGGCCAATCCACCATGACAAGGTGTTAGAGGTGCCTTTTTTGGAGGGCAAGATTCGTTAATTCCACTTGATTGATACTTTACCTATTCGCCCTATCAGACTCAATGTATCGACCCTGAGGCTAAATAAAAAATCGAAAATAATGAGTCTCATTAGGGGTACAAAGAAATCATGAATGTTGATGGTTAAGTATGGATTTAATTAAGTATGAATCTATTCGGGATCTGGATCCTGTTTTTGGGACGGGGTAGACAGTCGTTGATTCAGCAAAATCACCGGCAGGATCCCCACCAACACAATGGCCAAAGCCGGAGCACCCGCTTCCGCCAGACGTTCATCGGAGGCCACCCGATAGGCCCGCGCCGCTAAGGTATCAAAATTGAAGGGACGCAAGACCAGTGTGGCGGGCAACTCCTTCATCACATCCACAAACACCAATAAAGCCGCCCCCAAAATCCCGTTCCATACCAACGGCAGATGGATCCTCAGCAACGTCTGCAGGGATCCACTGCCCAAGCTGCGAGCGGCCTCATCTAGGCTAGGGGGCACCCGGATCAAGCTACTGTCAAAGGTTGCAAACGCCACCGCCAAAAATCGCACCAGATAGGCAAAGAGGAGTGCCACCAGTGTCCCACTCAACAGCAGTCCCGTGGAATGGTTAAACCAATGCCGCGACCAGCCATCAATCGTATTGTCCAGCCAACCTAAGGGTTGCACCCCCCCCGCCGCAATCACCAGCCCTGGTAAGGCATAGCCCAGGGATCCCAGTCGCACCACCGTCTGTAAACCCTTGATCGATCCTCTAGATCCACCATTTAACCGTTTCAGCCGCAACCCGTACAGCACCACCACCGCCACCGTTGCCGTCAACACCGCCGCCAACAGCGATACCATCAAACTATTGCGGGCATAGTCCCAAAAACTGGCACTCCAACTGGTCTGCACCTGCCGCCAGGTCATATAGATCAAAATCGCCGCCGGGATCCCAAACCCAAACAAGACCGGAAGCCCGCACAGGATCCTGGCCCCCCAGCCCCGCCAGCCCCGCAACTCATAGCGTGGGATCCGTTGTTGTCCCCCCTGGAGGTAGTACCGAGCTCGCCGTCGTGAAAACTGCTCCAGCCCAATCAGACCCAAAACCAACAGCAGCAACAAAGCCGCCAATTGAGAGGCCGCCACCCGATTATTCATGGCTGTCCAGGTGCGGTAGATGCCTGTGGTCAGGGTATCGACACCAAAATAACTGACCGTGCCAAAGTCATTCAGGGTTTCCATTAAGGCCAGCAGGGTGCCCCCAAAAATCGCCGGTCGCGCCATCGGCACTGCCACCCGCCAAAAACTGCCCCAAGGCCCTTGACCTAACGATCGGCTCACCTCCAAACTCACCACTGACTGCTCTTGAAAGGCTAGCCGAGCTGAAAGGTAGACATACGGATAGAGGGTCAAAACCAACAGCAGCACCACTCCCTGCACCGAGCGGATATTCGGGAACCAATACTCCCCCAATTGCCAGCCCGTCCACTGCCGTAGCCACACCTGAAAAAGTCCTGTTACCTGCAAAAAATCTGTATAGGCATAGGCCAACACATAAGTGGGTGCCGCCAGGGGTAAGACCAATGCCCATTCCAGCCAGCGGCGTCCCCAAAAATCGCCTGTGCTGATTACCCAGGCTGTGGCGGTTCCCAGCGCTGCCACCCCCAAACTGACCCCTACCATCAACACCAGCGTATTGCGGAGATAGGTCGGCAGCACTGTGGCGGACAGGTGTTGCCAAATCTCCCTCTGATCACTCAACAAACTGAGCAGCACACTCAGCACCGGCAGAATCACCGGTCCCGTCAGCAGAAGGATCAACAGACTCCAGCCATCCCATTGGATCCAGGCTAAGTTCCGCTTCAGGATCCCCAGTAATGAGGCATGAGAAGGTTTTTCCATCAGTTATCTGTGCTCAGTAGACGATACCCAAGACCAAACTCAGGCTGTGTTGTCTCAACCCTTTCAATCGTGAACCTTTTGACGACACAAAGAGAGGCAGATCAAGCCCCCTAGCTTTGGTCAACAGGAATATAGGAGGCCCCGCCTTCTGATTCTATCTGGGTAGCTATCCCATAAAATCAGAGGTGGAAGCCTCCTTGATGAGTTATCTGGTCAGAGTAGAGGTTTTCAGTGATTATCCAGTGATTATTCAGTGATGACAAGACTTGAGGGCTGAGACTATAGCCAACCAGCTCGGTCAGCTACCATCAGGGCTTCAGGTGTATTACGCCCAATACTGGCGGCATTGAGGGCATCTTCTTTAAAGCTGCCAAAGCCTTCTACAACAGAGTCCACATCGGCTCCAGCTAAGACAGGATACTCATTGTTGGAGTTAGCAAAGATGGCCTGCGCCTCAGGCCCAGACAGAAACTCAAGAAACTGAATGGCTGCTTCCCGGTTAGGAGAGGTTTTGACAATGCCAGCGCCGCTGATATTGACATGGGTACCCCGATTTTCTTGATTGGGGAAGAAAACGCCAATCGCCTCACCCACCGCTCGGTCTTCAGCAGCCTCGGATTTGATCAGGCGAGCCAGATAGTAGGTGTTGGAAATCGCCAGATCCCCAACCCCAGCGGCAACAGCCTTAATCTGATCGGTGTCGCCCCCTTCAGGCTGACGGGCAAAATTGGATACCAGACCCCGTGCCCACTCCTCGGTAGCCGGGATCCCATTGGCCAAAATAACTGAGGCTATAAGGGACTGGCTATAGACGTTGGTGGAGGTACGGGTCAGGACTTTACCTTGCCATTTTGGATCCGCCAGAGCTTCGTAGGTCGACAGCTCAGCAGGATCCACTTTTTCTTTGTTGTACATGATCACTCGGGCGCGCTTGGTCAGCCCAAACCAGTGCCCTTCAGGATCCCGCAGCGTCTCAGGAATATTGCTGTTTAGGGTCTCCGATTCAATCGGGGCAAAGACCCCCTGACTCTGAGCACGATGAAGACGAGCAATATCAACAGTCATTAAAATGTCAGCCGGACTATTGGCTCCTTCACTCAAGATCCGCTGAGTCAACTCATCGGCGTCCCCTTCTACCCAGTTGACCTTGATCCCAGTCTCCTCTCGGAATTTCTCATACAATTCTTCATCGCTTCCATAGTGGCGAGAGGTTAGCAGATTGACCTCTGTATTGGCCCCGTGGGC
>JBHJNR010000131.1:0-9392 GCA_050330615.1 Cyanophyceae cyanobacterium | reverse complement strand
CAAATCAGCTAGTTGGCTCAACATGATTGAGATTGAGTTTTCAGCTCTGGCACGAGGCTGTTTACATCGACGCATTCCGACGATGGAGCAGTTGGAGCAAGCAGTCTTGGCCTTGGTCAGAGAACGTCAGCAACAGGGCATCCAGATTGACTGGCAATTCTCGATTGATAGTGCACGGACAAAATTCCAGCGCCATTACCAAGCCATTCGGGCTGATGGCCCTATCCAAGAAGACCCAAAAACTTAGTTTACTGAGTACTCAGGACAGCTGTGATAATAACCAACTTTGTCTTTGTCGGGATTGGACTGAGCCTTTGGGCATTCTGCTGGTTTTTTGTTCGCGCAAGAACCCGCCATCGTCAGACGGAAAATCTATTGTTCCAACAGGCTGACCGCGAACGGCTTGTGCATCAAATTGCCCAGCAGATTCGCCAATCCCTCGATCTCGACGAAGTGATGGCAACAACGGTGGAGGAAGTGCAACGCTTTCTGCAAGCCGATCGCGTTTTGATCTATCGCCTATGGGGCAACGGTACCGGCTGTGCGATTCACGAAAAGGTCTTGCCGCCCTATCCTAGTGTTCTCGGGCAAACATTTCCCGAAGAGGTCTTTCCCCAGGAGTATCACCAGGCATACTCTTTGGGGAAAACTCGCACGATTACCAATGTTGACCATGCCGTTGTAGAAGATTGTCTGGCAGATTTTGTCAAACAGTTCGGCGTGCAGGCAAAATTAGTCGTGCCCATTATCCAGGAATATCGCGAGCCTCCGGCAGCAGATTCCCAAGCCCCTGTGGATTCCCCTCCCTATCTTTGGGGATTATTGATTGCCCATCAGTGCAGTCATTCTCGTCATTGGGAAGGAAGGGAAGTGGAATTGATGAAACAACTGGCAACGCAGGTGGCGATCGCCATTCAACAATCCGAGCTCTACAACCAGCTCCAGCAAATTAATACCCAACTGGAACAGCGTGTGCAACAGCGCACAGCAGAATTAGCCACTGCCAATGCCTCACTACGGGCAGAAATTGTGGAACGTCAACGTACTGAAATTGCGCTACGCCATACAAACGACACTTTACAAGCCCTAGTCACCGCGTCTCCCCGTGCCATCCTCATGCTCGATCTAGATGGCAACATCAAAATCTGGAATCCAGCAGCTGAGCGCATATTTGGCTGGACGGAAGCAGAAGTGCGCGATCGCCCCAGTCCCATTCGGCTGGATGAACCACTCGAAGATTGCACTACCCTTCAAAGCAGTGTAATCCAGGGCAAAACCTATGCCAGGGTAGAACTCCGTCGCCATCGAAAAGACGGAGCCGCGATCGACATTATATTCTCCGCTGCCCCATTGCCTGATGCCACTGGACAGACCAGCGGTATTGTGGCGGTCATCGCAGACATTACTGAACAAAAACAAAGCGCCGAACAACTCCGCCTACTGCAATCAGTGGTAGTTAATACTAATGATGCGGTGATCATTACAGAAGCCGAACCGATTAACGAACCTGGCCCCCGCATTCTCTATGTGAATGAAGCTTTTACACACATTACAGGCTATACACCCGATGAAGTATTGGGTAAAACGCCTCGATTTTTACAAGGACCCAACACCGATCCAGCCAAACTTCAGAAAATCCGTACTGCTCTTACTCGCTGGGAATCAATCACAGTGGAATTAATCAACTATCGCAAAGATGGCTCAGAATTTTGGAATGAATTTAACCTGGTTCCTGTAGCAGATGCTAGAGGCTCGTACACGCACTGGGTGGCTGTGCAACGGGATACCACTGCCCGCAAACGCGCTGACGAAATTCGCCTAGCACTGGAACGAGAGAGAGAACTCAGTGCCTTGAAAACTAGGTTCTTCTCAATGGCATCCCATGAGTTTCGCACACCCCTCAGCATAGCGCTGGCGGCGGCTCAAGTACTAGAAAACTCTCAGGATGAATGGTACAACACCGAAAAACGGTTGCGGAATCTTCGCCGAATTCAAGATTCAGTGAAGAATATGGTGCAGTTGCTAGATGACATTTTGACGATTAACCGCGCCGAAGCCAGGAATCTGGCATTTAATCCCAAACCGTTCAATTTAGAGCTCTACTGCCACCATTTGATTGAGGAAATGCAACTCAGTGCAGGCTCTCGGTATACTTTAACCTACGCCTACCAAGGAACAGCTTACCCCGTCAATCTGGATGAGAAGTTGATGCATTCTACGCTGTCTAACTTGCTGTCTAATGCCGTGAAGTACTCTCCCAACGGCGGGCATATCCTCTTAGAGTTAAGGTTTGAGGTGGATACCGTGCAAATTAAAGTGCAGGATGAGGGAATTGGTATTTTGCCGGAGGATCAACTTAAGTTATTTGAGCCATTCCATCGCGGCAAAAACATTCATACCATTCCAGGCACAGGGTTGGGATTAGTTGTGGTCAAAAAAAGTGTAGAACTTCATCAAGGGACGATTCAAATCACCAGTGAAGCGGGTGTGGGCACAACTTGTGTCGTCACCTTGCCCTGTAAACGGCTCTAATACTTAAGACCGTTGAATCTACAAAACACTGCCACGTTGTTACGTACTCCCGTCCCCCAACTTCCGCCCATCACCAAAATCAAAATACCAGCTAAGTAGGCTGGCACAATTACTTTAAAGACAAGAGAATCGGAGTTTAGACCCCAGGCAGGGAGCATATCGCGTTTTCCTCCACCAGCATCTTAAGGTTAATTCAACCCAGCTGCTTAGCATTTGCTGAGCAGCCTTTAGAGGTTGTTTGGAAAGGGTTGCTTTAGGTGTAATTCGCAGTCAGAAGACGGCAAGATCCCTGGCTTCTGGGATAGCCGTAGCCTCCCTTATAGGTATAACATAAGACACGTTTTGGCTTTTTAAACAACCTCTTACGCTGTCCTGTGCCTGTAGAGGTGTAGAACCAACAATTCACCACTGCGTCGCCGTGTTTTAGGATTAATGCTGAATACAAAGTAAACAAAGTTTTCGTACAGTTTTCGTGTCCAGAGAGTGGCGGATAGAGTGTTGGATGAAGCATGGACACAAAAGATGGGGAAACAGTCTTTTGATTGAAACCGTGGGTCAATTGGGAGGACGGCAGGCAGAAGCTCTGATCCGGCCTTTTTTGGGGCATGGATCGGAACGGGTACAGTCGGCAGCAGCTTGGGTGCTCTATCGCTTTACGGGAGATGAGTCTCTAACGGAGGTGCTGTTGCGCCTTCTGAAGAGTGCAAATCCTATTCTGAGGCAGGCAGCTTTGTTTGACTTGGCCGAATCGGGCTGGCTCGGGGGCATTGAAGCCGTGGTAACAGCTGATGTAGCAGTCAATCTGCGGGTAATTGCCCTGAAGCGTCTTTATATGGTCGCGGTGAGTGACTGTTCTCAGGAAAAGTCGGCTCAGATCCAGGATTTAGCTCAACGGGTGATTCCCTGGATGGATCAACTCTTTTGATATGGATCAACTCTTTTGATGTTGTCTAGCTAGTTACCGCCAGCGGCTTGCTCTGAAGTTACTCAATACTGGTCTACTGATGTCCCTTTCAACTGTTTTACAACCTGATGGTGGCGCTGGATCCCCGGATCTGGCACTGCTAGTGCAGCACTTGGAACAGGCCACGGATCCAGGCCAGATGGAAAGGGCGGTGGATGCTTTGGGATCCTGTGGTCAGGTGGGGGCACTCCCACACTTGATTATGGCTTTTGGCTTCAATCGACCTGGAGTAGCGGATCGAGCTTTGCTGGCAGTGGTGGCGTTCGGGGAGCAGGCAGTCGAGCCTCTACTCAGTACCATTGATGGCTACGACTATGGAGCGCGGGCCTATTCGGTGCGGGCTTTGGCTCGAATTGGGGATCCCCGTGCCTTCGACTTTTTGGTGGAGGCGATCCAGACGGATTTTGCCCCTAGCGTCAAGCGGGCTGCTGTGCGGGGATTGGGGCGAGTGGCTTCTGCCGGAGATGCTCATCAACAAGCCCGAGCCCTAGAGGTTCTCACCCACAGTTTGCAGGATCCTGATTGGGGACTGCGTTATGCCGCCCTCTGTGGCTTGGCGGAGTTTCAACCACAGGGATCCCGTCCGGATGAGATCCGAGAGATTGTGGCTCGTGTGGGGGAAGAGGATCCTGACTCTCTGGTGCGGGTCAAGGCTCTGGGGATCCTCCAGCCGGAGGTGAGCTAGTTTTGAGAACATGTTTTGACTGGTTTGGTTTTAAAAATCTCAATTCGAAAGCTCTGATTGAATTTTAATTTCACTTTGATTTAAGTCGATTTGGATCTGTTATTCAGGATCCCATTCACACTTCATCCCGATAGGAGATTGATCATGGCATTACCTTTGATGGACACTCGGCCTTCGACCCAAAATCAGCGAGTAACCCGCTACTTTGTGCCCAGCGATGAGACTCCCCCTGATAACCGTGCTGATGGTGAAGCGGATTTTGATGAGACCATCCGCGCCAGCTATCGGCAGATTTTTAGCGAGCACCTGATTCTAGATACCAGCCGCCAAAAGTCTCTGGAATCACAGCTTCGCAATCAGGCCATTACGGTGCGGGAATTTATTCGTGGCTTGGCTAAATCTGAGATCTACCGTGATCTGGTCATGGGGCCAAACGATAACTATCGCTTTGTAGATTTGAGCTTCCAGCGTATCTTAGGCCGCGCCTCCTACAACCAAGAGGAACGGATTGCCTATTCCATTATTCTGGCCACCAAAGGTCTGAATGGCTTTGTGGATGCGCTCGTGGATGGCGAGGAATATCTGACCGCCTTTGGGGAAGATATGGTGCCTTATCAGCGGCGGCGACTGTCAGAGCAACCCGCTAACTTGGTCAACCCCCGCTATGGTGCCCGCTGGCGCGATAAATTGGGCATGCGCCGGTCGACCGCCGATGTGGTACGCTCCTACCGCGCTACTCGTCCCCCCAAAGCTGGGGATCCCGCCGCTTATCTGGATCTGGCCCGCGCCCTCAATCCTACGGGTGCCACCCGTCAGACCATCAGCGTCTACGACTTGCGGATCCCGGACATGACCACCAGCCGTCGCTAAACATTCACAACATTCAAATGGTGATTTGAATAGTAGAGGCGCATCTGAGAAGGTGCGCTTTTTTTGTTAAAGCTGCCGAGGACTAGACAACTGAGAGCTGTCCTAGTTTTCTTGTTTCATGGCGCTTTCGTGCCAGTTTCTCAGCATAAAGTTTGAGAGTAAGCTCATGCTGATAAAAATGAGGACGCCAAGCACACTGGTCAGAGCCAGAGCCGCAAACATGCGAGGAACCTGAAGATTGAAACTAGAGATCAAGATTTGATAGGCAATCCCAGCCCGACGACCCCCAGTTCCTGCCACAAACTCAGCCACCACAGCCCCAATCAGCGAGAGTCCGCCACTGATGCGGAGTCCCCCCAAGAAGTAGGGCATGGCGCTGGGCAAGCGCAGATAGATTAAGGTTTGCCAGCGATTGGCGCGATAAAGCTGGAACAGGTTGACCAAGTTCTGGTCGGCGCTATTCAAGCCTAAGGTGGTGTTGGAGAGAATGGGAAAGAAGGCCACAATCCAGGCCACCACAACCATGGCGGCAAAGGTGTTGTTGCGCAGCCAGATGATGATTAGCGGGGCAATGGCCACAATTGGGGTGGTTTGCAGTACTACGGCATAGGGGAAAAAGCTTCGTTCAATCCATTTGCTTTGGGTGAAGAGGATGGAGATCATCAGCCCGCCAACTGTGGCCAAAAAGAAAGCCAACAGGGTGATCTGAACGGTGATCAAAAGTGAGGGAAAGAGGGTTGACCACTCTTCGACTAACGTTTGGGCCACCAGCCACGGCCCCGGCAACAAGTAGGGGGGGGTCTCAGTGATGCGGACGAAAAGATCCCAGATTACCAAGAAGAGGATCCCCACCCCTAGCGGGGCTATCACATCCCAGGAGAAGAGTTTTTTGAACACTGCTGCGATCCAGGACTCTGATGTGTCGGAGCCTGCTGTTTGAGAGGCCTCTCCGGTGAATGATCCCGCTGAAGCTTGTAATCCACCTGCCGTTCCTAGGATCCCTAGGATCAATCCCCAGATCCAGCGGATCCCTTGCCAAGCCAGTGC
This sequence comes from Cyanophyceae cyanobacterium, assembly GCA_050330615.1. GTDB lineage: Bacteria > Cyanobacteriota > Cyanobacteriia > Thermostichales > Thermostichaceae > JAAUUM01. The sequence continues at coordinate 3,294 of JBHJNR010000131.1, read as the reverse complement.
TGCTAACCCTTGTCCCATCTCGTTTTTCCTCTGGCTCAGCTGATTCTGTCTTGCCGCCCTACTTTAACTGATCGCCACTGACTGCCGACCGCCATACATCGCTTCGGTCAACCGCTCTGACACCTCTCGGCAATAGTTGTTGTAGATGGCTGAGGTGCGAAAGCTCTCAGTGCGTGGGTAGGGGGCGTCAATGGCTACATCGGCTGTGACACGGCCAGGACGAGCTGCCATCACAATCACTCGATTGGAGAGGTAGACCGCCTCATAGATGTTGTGGGTGACAAAAAGTACCGTCCAGCGTTTGTCCTGCCACAGGTTAAGCAGATCGCTATTTAGTTTGCTGCGGGTGATTTCATCCAAGGCCCCAAACGGCTCATCCATCAACAGTACATCGGGCTTTGTCACAAGGGCACGGGCAATGGACACCCGCATCTTCATCCCCCCCGATAGCTCGCGGGGGTAAGCTTTTTCAAATCCTGACAGGCCCACCAGATCAAGAGCTGCCCGCGACTCCTCCTCAGAGGTGACCTTGGGTACATTGCTGAGTTTCAGGGGTAATCGCACATTGTCTAGCACTGTCGCCCAGGGCATCAGGGCGGCCTCTTGAAACACGAAGGCCAGTTTGCCCCGATCATTGGCTCGACTGGGATCCCCCCAGACTAGGGATCCTGAGGTCATGGTGCTGAGCCCCGACACCAGCTTGAGTACGGTGCTTTTGCCACAGCCGGATGGCCCCACTAAGCTGATAAATTGTGACTGCTCTACCGTGAGGCTCATATCTTGTAGGGCAACGGTGCCGTTGTTGTAGGCTTTGTTGACCTGGTGGAGGGTAATGGCAGGGTAGGACATGAAGATAGGCAACTCAGAAATCTAAATCGGTCACAGGCAAGGCAATCCTTATCAACAGAATAACTGCAAGGATCCCTAAGCTTGGTAGGCAAAGCAACGGTTCGGCAGGGTCAATCGGGCAGATTTTGGGAGATAAAGAAGGGGCGCAGTACAGATCATTCGAATCAGCGTGAGGGAAACTCGCTTAAGTCGAGGGTAGAAAATCCAACGTGTAGGCATCTCGGTAGGGCAACCCAGGGGGAAACATCCCCACTTCTACCATCGTTTCATAGAGGTCTTGCCACCGTTGATGGGTCATCTGACCGATCTGAGCGGGATCAATTCCGGTGATCTGCCGCTCCACCAGCTGAGCATAGCCGTAGGCCAGCAGCTCATCGTTCATCTGGGGATTGGCCTGCTTGATCAGGCGATGGGCGGGGGCGGGATCCTGAAGATAGCTTTGCCATCCTTGAATCGACGCCTGGACAAATCGCCGCACTTTATCGGGATCCTGTTGGATCAGATCGCGGTGGGTCTCGATGGTGGTGACATAGGGGTTGTAGCCATAGTCCGCCAGCCAAATCACGCCGGGATCGAAGCCGGTCTGTTGGTGAAAACGAAAGGTTTCGGCGGTGATATAGCCCTGTTGGGCGGCACTGTGGTCGAGCAGAAAGGGGGCCAGACTGCCAGCATAGGGGCGCTTTTGGTCATCGGAGAACCCATAGCGGCTCTGCAAAAAAGGCCAAAAGGAGAGGTTCGCACCGGGGGAGACATAGATGGGATGCCCCTGCAAATCGGCTAAGGTCTGGATCCCAGCATCAGGATGGACTAGCAGACATTGGGGATCCTTCTGAAAGAAGGCCGCCACTGTGACCAACGGGATCCCGGCAGCAAGGGCATTGAGGGCATCCAGGCTGGATCCCATGGCAAAGTCTACCCCGTGGCCCGCCAACAGTTGCAAGATGTTGACCCCGGTGCCCCCCATCTGGATCGTCACATCCAAGCCCTGCTCGGCATAGATCCCTGTGGCCTGAGCTTGATAAAAGCCCCCATGTTCGGCCTGGGCATACCAACTGGTGACAAAGGAGACAGGCTGACGGGATCCCAAGTCTGGGGTTTGCTGGGTTGGAGCTTGCTGGGTGGGGGTGACAGCTCTGCCAAATGGCCAGCCGACCGCTACCAAACTCAGACCCAACATCCGACGACGGGATAGAGCATGGGCTAGCATCTCCGACAAGTTACGTTCTGTCATCGTTCTCCCAGGGTTCCAGAGTCTATTCTATAAAAGAAGCCTGATCATGAGGGATCCCATGAGCCGAGATCAAGAAGCCGAAAATATCATTCGTGCTCATGTCCTGTGGGCAATGGGGGCTGGTTTAATTCCGATCCCGTTTGTGGATTTTGCCGCAGTGACGGCGATTCAGTTGGATATGCTCAAGGATTTAGCGGTCTGCTATGGGGTTGATTATTCTCGCTCGTCGGGCAAGTCGTTTGTGTCGGCTCTGACGGGCACGACATTTGCGTCCATTGGCTCTAGTTTGGTCAAGGTGATCCCTGGTTTAGGCAGTGTGTTGGGAGGGGTGTCGATGTCGCTGATGTCGGGGGCTTCGACCTATGCGGTAGGGCAAGTGGTGATGACACAGTTGTCGGGTGGCCGCTCTTTGTCCAACCTGGATTTAGATAGTGCCCGCCAAGCCTATGAGGATGCTTTTCAAAAAGGCAAGGCGTATGTTTCTGATCTCAAAGAAGATAAAGATACAGCTGCGGATCTCTATCAGAGTTTAGAAAAGCTGGGTAAGTTGCGGGATCAAGGGATCCTGACGGAAGAAGAGTTTCAGGACAAAAAGAAAGACCTGCTGAGCCGTCTTTGAGCACACTTGGAGTCAAAATTGATCTGTTTTTATGGCCTATCGACATCACGGCCAGATCCGGTTCCACCAAACTGATGCTGCTGGAGTGGTCTATTTTGCCACTGTGTTGGAGCTTTGCCATGTGGCCTATGAGGCAGCGCTGGCCGAGGCTGGGATCCCTTTGTCCCTCCATTTTAGTGCCCAAGGGGATGAGATCCTGCCTATCACCAGCGCCCAAATCGATTTCCGCCGCCCGTTGCGATGTGGGGATCCCTATTGGGTGGATGTGGAGCCGCAGTTGACCAGCCCAGAAGGATTTACCCTCCACTATCAGGTCTATCTGCAATCCTCTGGAACTCTGGCAGCGGTTGCCTCCACTCAGCATCTTTGTCTCCACCCACTCACTCGCCAGAAGCAAGCCCTATCCATAGCCTTGCGAGACTGGATCCAACAGACCAACGCAACCCCCATACCCCCGGCAAAGGGATCCTGAGGGGTTATCCTGGGTTTTACACACCGCCCCATCTCGCCCGCCTCATGTCAGATCCCCTGCAACAGAGCCTCTTTGCTGGACTTGAACCGGATCCCTCCGCCCCTCTGGCCGCAGCAGAGTTTG
>JBHJNR010000130.1:0-12315 GCA_050330615.1 Cyanophyceae cyanobacterium | reverse complement strand
CTGGGGCCGTGGAGTCACTAGTTAAGCAGATTGGACTACGAGTGAAGGTAGCAGGAGCACAATGGCAGGCCAGCAATGTCCCTAAGGTGCTCAAACATTGATGCGCCTATCTGAATGGTGCTTTTGCCACCTAGCTAGTTATGCATAAATACTCATCACATAATTGAGATGCACCCGATGGGGCGTTGATGCGTTGCTTGGAAAACAAACACGTTCTCACGCCGATTTGGACATTGCGATTCAGCACAAAGACTCACTGCAAGTCCGTGCTTTGCTAGGAGCGCAAGGATACAATGATATACATCGCGCCGATAGTAGTGATTTCAACTTTGTCCTAGGCGATCGTCAAGGTCATCAGATTGATATTCACACTTATACTTTTGATGCCGCAGGAAATCATATTTATGGTATTGCATACCCATTGGAATCACTGACTGGAAATGGTTCAGTGAATGGGCATCCCGTGAAGTGCATCTCGCCAGAGTGGGTCGTGAAGTTTCATACAGCATATCAATTCGATGAAGATGATTATCGTGATGTCAAGGAAATCTGCCAGTACTTCAATATCAAGATGCCTTTGGAGTATGAGGAGTTTGAACGTAATCTTCTTCAATAAGGGCATTCTTGGACGCACAGACAGCAGCACAACAACTCGGATGCAGCGGACTCATAAAGTTTATCTATAATAGGTGTAGCGTGGCTTCGAGCCGCTGATCCGAAACGTTATGCGGCTCAAGTATTCCGATTCAGTCAGCACTCCGAGGAATAAGACATGCAAGAAGTCAAAATTGATTCGTTTACAGTCACTGGGCCGAGTGTTCGCACAAACAATGCGCTTGAAGCCAGTGACTCAGGAAAAATACCATTGCTATGGGCGCAGTTTTATGCATCCAGATATGATGCGTCCGAAGCAATCTATGGCGTCTATTCAGACTATGAATCGGATGCTTCTGGTGACTTCACTGTAACTGCTGGAACAAAATCAGAAGGCAGCAATACTGGCTTATCGATTAGGCCAGGGGTCTATTTGTCGTTCCCAGCAGAAGGTGAAATGCCTGCCGCCATCATCAATGCTTGGAAAGCTGTTTGGGACTATTTCTCAGAGGGCCGACGGCAAACGCGAGCTTATGAGACGGATTTCGAGCAGTACAATGGCCCGACTTCTGCAGTGATCTACATTGGCATAAAATCCAGCAGCTAACAACGGCTTCAACTCGGACGCGCCGGTTAAGCCGGGCGTGTTATTCCTCTTATATCTCGGTGAGGAGACGCCTGAAAGCCCATGGGCTGGAAGTTGGCATTAGAATAATATAAGCCTTCAATAGTGGGTAGTGGTTTCGCAGGCGAATCTAAATTATGGTTATGAGACCTACTTTTCGTTGGGACTTGTCAGTTGATAATCGTAACGGTCAACTGACTCTAGTCGTTGAGGTCAAGCGAAAAACCAATGTATCGCCGGAGTGGGCAGCCAAGCTGCGTCGAAATATTCTCGCACACGGAACTTTTCCGAAAGCCCCGTATTTTTTGATGGTTTTTCCAGATAGATTTTACCTATGGTCTAATGCTGAGGCTTATCAAGATCAGAGCGAACCTACTTACACTATTGATGCATCCCCAATTCTTCGACCCTACTTTGAGAGGGCAGGAGTAGATGCTGACCAAATTAGTGGAGCTAGTCTAGAACTCATCGTTGCATCTTGGCTTGGAGAGATAATTCATTCAAATCAATTGCCTGAGAACATTGATGCTTCTCAACAATGGTTAATTGAGTCGGGGCTTTATGCTGCCTTAGTTGGAGGAAAGCTTGAGAATGAGGCGGCTGCGTGAATATTTATGTTGAGACAAACTTTATTCTAGAATTAACCTTTGAGCAAGAGCAGTGTTCAAGTTGTGAACAGATTTTACAACTTTGTGAAGCAGGAAAAGCAAAACTCATCGTTCCAGCTTATAGCCTTGCTGAACCTCATGAAAAACTGAGCCGCCAAGCACGAAGTCGTCGAGAACTACAACAGTCACTGGATGCAGAGTTGCGGCAGCTTTTACGTACAGCCCCCTATGTAAGTCGTATCAAGAGCATTCAGGATATTGCTAGCTTGATGATTCAGAGTAACGAGGAAGAAAGGCATCGTTTTGTTCAATGTCGCAATCGACTCCTTAAAGCCGGAGAAATTGTTGCGCTTAGTGCCAATACATTGAGTGAAGCAGCTTCTTATGAAACTACTTACGACTTAACACCACAAGATGCTCTTGTATATGCATCAGTCACCACTCATTTACAGCAGGATTTACCAGAACAGGCTTGCTTCTTAAATCGAAACTCCAAAGACTTTGATAGCCCTGATATTATTGATGAACTTAGACAACTTAACTGTAGAATGATTCCACGGTTTGATCGTGGATACAGCTTTATTCAGTCACAGTTGCCATCTGAGTAGCCAGAGGCATAACCAGTTGCTGCACCGGAACGCCGCAAGCTAGTCGGTTGAGTTCTCAAGGTTATTTGCGTCCGGTGAGCTTGGTCGTTAGGCCGCACAAACGGAGATGCCATGCGAATTCCACCGGGCTTCAATACCGTCACTCCGTACTTCTTCGTGGAAGGCGCTGACCGCTTTCTTAAATTCCTCGCTGAGGCATTTGGTGGTGTCGAGATTGGCCGCCACAAGAACGGTGAGCGCATCGCGAACGCACAAGTGCGGCTTGGAACATCCACTGTCATGGTCAGTGAGGCATCAGCGGAGTTTCCTGCCATGCCTGCTTCGTACTACTTGTACGTCGAGAACGCTGATGAGGCGATGTTGAAGGCAATTGCTGCGGGGAGCGTAAAGATCATGGATGTAGCGAACATGCCATACAACGACAGGCAGGGCGGCATAAGAGACCAGTTCGGAAATCTGTGGTGGTTGTCGGAGCGCCTGACAGATGGTCCCTACTAAAGGGCGGACTGTCCGCATCACCTTGTGGCAATGCGAACGACGAGCGGCCTGTTGTGGCTGAGCGGCAGCCGTTGGGCGTCAAGACTTCGTGTCTCGCTCCAAGCCAATCTTGCGGGAGGCTCAGAAATGATTACTGAGATCGCAGACTACTTCTCAAGAGTGTCCAGATTGCGGGGTGATGGTGAAAAAGTCGCTGAGTACGCGTACCCATGCTTGTGAGTATGGCTGTGTATTGCAGCGCGACCATGCTGCCGCGATCAACATTTTGAGGCGAGGATTGCGTACCGTAAGGCATACGGGAACGTGGCTGCTAGACAGTCAAAACGCTTGGGGAGAGACGACCTCTACGCTTCAGCACTCCGGTGTTGAGGGGCAAGTTGACTCGCTGAGCCAAGACTCCTCAATCAAGAACGGCCTTTGGCCTACAGCGTAAGCGGATTGAGGAGTGTCAAAGCCATGATCATCGTATGGTCATCCAGGCAGAAGGTTCTGAGGTAGGCTAGATTGTCGCTGCCTGGACTGGTGTTGCTCTCTCTGGTGTTATTTCTCTGGGCCTATTAACAGTGCCTATTGATCAGCGCCTTGATAGGCTGATGCCAGATACGGTGCAAACTAGATCATGCAAAGGCAATAGCGGGCTAAAGAGGTGTAACCTCAGCTTGTTGCCTTGTCGCTCCTTTCCATCTTGATGGTAATCGTGGCTATGATCGATGCCTCTGCTGCCCCAAGCAGCACACTTTCCCAACATCTTCTCGTCGTTGAAGACCGAGATGGTCGTCGGACTCACACCCTTAGTTCGGCTAAATATTTCATTGGGCGGGATCTAGCCAATGATATTTGTCTCAACTCGCAGTTTGCTTCCCGCTACCATGCCATGTTGCTGCGGGTACCTGCTGAGCGTCCGGGTAGCTACTACTATCGGATTCTGGATGGTGATGTTGAGGGTAAGCCCAGCACCAATGGACTTTTGATCAATGGCCAAAAACTAACGGCTCACCAACTCAAGGCTGGGGATGTGATCTCGTTTGGGCCAGATGCTAAGGCCATCTATCAGACTGCTGTTGCTAACTAGAGGGGGTGCTAATGAGTGTGAATGGCTGCCAATCGGCCTTCAGTCCCGCCCCAAGCCCCTCCACAGCCTTTACAAAACTTTAAGAACCACTCACCATAGAATAGGGATCCCTGAGTCCTTGTGGTTGCGTTGCGAGTATTGGCCATGGTTGCGGTTGAGTCTACGTCTTTGACCTATCAGACAGCGGATTGGGTGGCGGGCTACGAATCCCTGATCCCGGAGTATGACTATTGGATCGAGACGATTGAGGGGGAGATCCCGGCCCAACTGCGGGGAACGATTTTTCGCAATGGCCCTGGTCGATTAGGAGTGGGAGAGCAACGCTACGGCCACCCCTTCGATGGGGATGGACTGATTGTGGCGATCCGGTTGGAGGATGGGCGGGCCCACTTTCAGAATCGTTTTGTTCGGACGCCTGAGTTTGAGGCAGAGCAAAAGGCCCAAAAGATTCTCTATCGAGGTGTCTTTGGTACCCAAAAACCAGGAGGATGGCTGGCCAATATTTTTGATCTCACCTTCAAAAATCCTGCTAACACCAACGTTCAGTACCATGGTGGCAAGTTGTTGGCCTTGTGGGAAGCGAGTCTTCCCTACCAGTTGGATCCCCAAACTCTTGCTACTAAAGGCCAAGAGACCTTTGGTCAAGTTCTCAAAGCAGGGGAAGCGTTTACTGCTCATCCTCGCCGGGATCCCAAAACGGGAGATCTGAGGGCTTTTGGGGTGCGCTCGGGGATCAATTCCACCCTGAGTCTGTATCGCATTAATGCCAAAGGGCAGATGATCCAGAGACGAGATCAGCCGATGAAAGGGTTTGCCTTTATCCACGATTTTGTCTGGATGCCCGGCTATCAAGTGTTCTTTCAGAATCCTGTCAGTTTCAATCCTTTGCCCTTTGTGCTGGGTTTCCAGTCGGCGGGCACTTGTCTCAAGCTGGATGAACAGGGATCCACCCAAGCCTGGATCTATCCCGATGAGGGGGATCCAATCACTTTGCCTACCGAGGCGGGATTCGTCTTTCATCATGTCAACGGCTATGTGGAGAGTCAGGATCCCCGGATCTTGGTGGTGGATTCGATTGTGTATGACCATCTGCCTCCGTTGGAGCCGATTGAGGACTATCAGCAGATCAATTTTGAGCAGGTGCCTCCCGGACGTTTGGTGCGGTTCCGCCTCGATTTGAGCCAGCGCCGGGTGTCGCAGGAGACGCTGCTGGAGCGTTCTGTGGAATTTCCTGTGATTGCCCCCACCTGCATGGGCGGACGCCATCGCTATATCTATATGGGAACCACGGATCAGCCGGGACCTAACGCGCCTCTGCAAGCGGTGATCAAGTTAGATGTAGAGACGGGAGAGCAACAGATCCACAGCTTTGGACCCCAGTGCTTTATTGGGGAGCCGCTGTTCATCCCTCAGCCCGGAGCGACGGTGGAAGACGCAGGCTGGATCTCAGTCATGGTGTTTGATGGCAGCTCCAAACGCTCATTTGTGGCCATCTTGGATGCCCAGGCTATCGCGGCGGGCACGGCGGCTAAGTTGCACCTCAATCATCATGTGCCCTATGGCCTGCACGGCTGTTTCACCCCAGAGCTGTTTGGTTAGGCTTGATGGCCCTTTTCGCTCTGACTGGCTAGATCCCCAAACTTTCCAAATTGAGGTGGGGATCCCAGGTGGTGGCCAGTCGATCTAGCAAAGCCTCTCGCTCGACGGTAAAATGGCCCGATAACAAAGGTAGAGGTGGGATCCCTTTGCGTTGTCTCAAATCGTTGAGCCAATGGCGACGGAAGGCATGATTTTCAAAAATGCCATGCAGATAGCTCCCCCAGATCCGGCCTCCTTCTGCCACTGCCCCCAACTCAGGATCAGCCAATAAGGGGGCCACACCCGGCCCAAACTCAGTCACCCCTTGGTGAATTTCGTAGCCCTGAATTTCCGTCACCACAGGCCAACAAGCCTCGGTACTCCGTTGTTGCGTGATCTTGGCTCGATCCAATCGAGTCTCAGCCGCGAGAAATCCCAATCCAGCACATGTGGACGGGGATCCCTCCAATCCCTCTGGATCGGCAATTTGGGTGCCGAGCATTTGCAATCCACCACAGATACCCACCACCACGCCAGCAAACTGATGGAGTTGCTGCACCATTCCTGCTTGTTGCAAAGCTTGCAAATCGGCAATCGTAGATTTGCTACCGGGCACAATTACCGCATCGGGGCACCCCAGTGGTTCGCCGGGTTTGACAAAGCGAACTCGTACACTTGGCTCTGCCAAGAGCGGATCAAAGTCGGTAAAGTTGGCAATCCGAGGTAGCCAGATCACCGCGATTTCAATCTCTTCGCCCCCTCGGCGGGATCGAGTCTCCAGCAAACTTAGGGAATCTTCGGCAGGCAAGGCAAAATCCAGCCAGGGCAACACCCCCACAATCGGGATCCCGGTGGTGCGTTCCAGCCAATCCAAACCCGGCTGCAATAGGTCTAAGGATCCCCGAAACTTATTGATGATGATGCCCTGAATCAGTCGCCGTTCGTGGGGTGGCAACACCTGCAATGTTCCGACCACATGGGCTAGGGCACCCCCTCGGTCGATATCCGCCACTAGCCAAACCGGGGATCCCAGGTGCTCAGCTACCCGCAAATTGGTCAGATCCCGGTGATGTAGATTGACCTCTGCTGGACTACCGGCCCCCTCCGCCACGATCCAATCAAACTCTTGTCCCAAGGTTGCCAATGCGGTGGTAACAGCCTGCCATCCCGGCTCAAACACCTGAGCATAATAGTCGGCAGCAGCATAGGTGCCCACGACTTTGCCATTGAGAATGACCTGGGATGTGAAGTTGCCCAATGGCTTGAGCAAGATCGGGTTCATTTCCACTTGGGGTAACACCTGAGCGGCCCATGCCTGTAATGCCTGAGCATAGGCAATCTCGCTGCCATCCTCGGTAACGTAGGCATTGAGGGACATATTCTGGGCCTTAAAAGGGGCGACTCGATAGCCACGGCGGGCCAACAAGCGGCAGATGGCGGTCACCACCAGAGATTTGCCCACATGAGAAGATGTCCCCACCACCATCAAGGACTGGCTCATGGAGATCTCTTGCTATGCGGGATACGACCGGTGGCACAGCAGTGCCTAACCCCAAGTAACATCACCTCAGCCCGAGCGACGACGGGTGCGGCGAGCCGCTAGGGCTTTGCGTTTGCGTTTTTCTTGGGGAGTCTCAAAATGACGGTGGGTACGCAGATCCCGGAGGATCCCGGCCTTAGAAACTTGGCGTTTGAAACGCCGCAGAGCCGATTCGATGCCTTCGTTTTCGCCAACGGTGACCTGGGCCATAGGGTGTCTCCTGAGTTGTTCTCCTGTATAAGGGGGGGTCTAAGCCTGCTGGCAGGGGGCATAGGGGCAGTCTGGGCTGGATGCCATAGGCATGGTTTCACAGTCTCAGGGTAGCCTTCACGGTTAGCCTTGATTGGGCTCAGCACTAGTTTCGGGAGTACAGTATAGCCCGTTTGGCCTCTCAGCGAGGATCCCTCAGCTCGCAAAATCGAGCAAAATTCTGATCTCCCTGCCCAGGCTCAGACTTAAACCGGGATCCTTCGTAGCCACCGAAACAAGAAGCGGATCCAGCCTCCTCACTCTTTGGGGTTGATTTTGTGAAAAAGGGTGACCTGATCCTGCTCAAACAGGGGGGTGAACAGCTCTGATGCAGCGATATCTGCCAGTAAAGTCTCAACATACTCAGGGCTACTGCGCCATCCCGGATTGGATCGATTCAACAGGACAAACTCAAAGGGATCCCAATCCTGCACCGGGATCTCTTGATCTGTAAAGACAATCATGGGTCGATGGGTGAGATGAGGACTGATCTCATGGGTGGTCAAAACGCCACCCAAGGGATCCACCCTTTGTAGTGCTGTACGAGTGGCTGACCAACTATTGAGATGAGTGAGATAGAGAGAGCCGAAATAGCCATATTTAGCCAAAGCCAAAAAAGATATCAATGTCCAGATTGTGATGAGCTTCCGAGATCTATTCCATATTCGTTGCGAAGACAGATTGTCGATCACCATCACCATCAAAAAAGGAATGATAGATAAAGAGTAATGATGCACCAAATCTCGATAGTCAGAATGGTTGGATAAGATGTTGAGGCCTAAGCTTGGTAGGGCGGGAACCACGGGATCCCAATATCTCCAAGAGAGGCCCCATAGAATGGGAATGGTCAAGAGTAACAGGTATCCTAACGTCTCCAGCGAGAGGATTTTGCCCAGCACCAAGTGGGGTTTAAGGATGAGATTAAACGCAATCTCAGGCACAGACTCCCCCAGATAGGCATAGGAAGAGACAGCCGCCGGAGCCTCACCGCTAAAAGTAGGGATCAGCCAAAAGGTAGTCAGGACAAACCATAAACAGCCCAATCCAATTGCTAACCACCCAGCCATTTGCATCTTTACTCGTACTGTTTCTGATAGCCGAGGTGTTTCCCAGACCACTATCCATAGGCCCAAAGCTATCACGGTCAGGGCCAAAACAGCCTTGCAACTGAGCAACCAGATCACACAGATTAAAAACCTCAAAATAGACCCCGCTCGAATAGCCCAAACTGCCCCTAATAGAGCGGGTACGGCCATAACTTCAGGATGAAAATCAAAGAGATTAATATTAAAGACTGCCGGATAGGCCAGATAAACAATCGCCATTATGAGAGATGTTTGATCCGGCAAGCCGGCCTGTTTTGCCACCTGATAGGTCAGCCATCCTCCTGAAGCTAGGGCTAGAGACTGGAGACCTAGTAACCATGTCACAGAGGGCCAGATTTGATAGAGAAAACTGATCGGATAGAGAATAATGGCCGCATGATCCCCCAGGATATGGATCCCTCGAATCGTGGAAAATGGACGCTCTCCTTGACTGAGCAAATAAACTGCTTGATCAAAGATTCCGAGGTCGTAGCCCCCAGAGTGAAACAGCCAGTGTCGGGTCATACTGCATAAAAATAGGATCCCGGTCATTCCCCCGATCAGCATCCCTAGACAATGGTGAGGGTCAGACGTGAGATGCCCAACTAATCGTTTTGCCATCGGCATCGGTGTTGACATTGAGTTTTAGCCGCTATCCCTGCCCCGTTAGGTTTCACCCATGGGATCCTCTTTGAGGATTTGTCCCCAATCCTGTTGGGCCATCTCGATTACCTGGCCTTGTGCCCGCAGAGCATCCAAATTGTCCTGAAGCGCAAACCATTCATCAGTCGGGATCCCAGGATGCTGCCTGGCCTTATCTATCGTCACCTGAAGCAAGGCGTGCAGATTTTGTAAGCTTTCCTGAGCAACTTGAACACTCTCCATCACTTCAAGCACCCGTTGATCGTGCTGGGTCTGTTGGTAGCGACGGAAGCTCTCACCCCGAAAGATTGACAAAACGGCTCCCTCTCGGTCGAACTGGGGGGTGACCTTGAGCTGTAAAATCATGGGCTCTTTCCGAAAGGTTCGCTCCACCTCAGCGGTCTGGGCTGCCCCGACTAGCTCTGGATCCAGTCCCAACATACGTTTCAGATTGGCCAGCAACCGCGCTCGAATGGTGTCAGACAGCTGTCTGAATAAATCCCGTAGGATCCCCTGCTGGCGGTAACGGACTCGGCAGGTCTTGTTTTCGTAGACATCGATCAGAATCTGCTCGGCATTTTCGTCTAAAGCTCGACGCAACATCGAGTTGAGCAATTTCTGAACCGTTTCCTCGGATCCCTCATCAGGGATGCGGGCCGGGGTCGCCGTTTGCCGGGGAGGAATCTGATAAGTATTGCCATCCCACCGGGCCTGAACAGTTTGTTGGGCAGAATAAACCTTCTGAGCCGAGGGAGCCTCTTCCGCAGGGGGTGGTTGGGATGGAATGGGTGGCGGTGATGGGGCTGGGGATGGAACGGGTGGCGGTGATGGGGCTGGCGGGGCGATGGTTTGCGCTTGAACGGTCTGACGAGCGGTTTCTCGAAAAGCTTCCACTTCAGCAGCGGCTGGCGGATGGCTGAAATAATAGGCAATTAAAGATTGCTGTTCTTGCGGAGTCAAGCGATGTGGTTCGATCTTGAGCCGAGAATAGGCCAACATTTTGCCCACATAGTCCAAGGCCGCCAAGTCATCAGGATCCACCATGCCTAATGTCAACTGATTGCCCTCTTTTGCAATCGGTACAACCTGGTAGTACACACAGATTTCTACCGGCAAAAACTGGGCAATCAAGACAGGTACTTTGGCTTGATCTATCGGAGACACATTGGACACCGGCCTTCCTCAGGGCAATACCTCGAGATGGTCAACAATAGTTAGGGACACATCACAGCATGGTCAGCGCAATTGAAGTTGTCTTTAAGAGTAGGCCAAGATTGAAGCCTTAGGCCAAATATAATCTTGGCAGGTGTTCAGAGAAGGTTGAATTGAGCAATCATTTTGAAAGCACAACCCCCCTCAAAAGGGGGGTTGTCTTATGGGGCCTCTGAGTTGGGTCATTCCAGTCTCTCACAATCACCTAATTACTCCCAGTATTCCCCGCCACCAGATTGATTGCCAGATGGGAGAAGAACGGCACAGACTCCCTCTAAAATGGCATCATTCCAACCACTTTTGTAATCGGATGAAGAGAGAAGATGGGCAGTCCTGAAATCACGGTGGAGCAACTACGACAGCTGATCGACCAGTCTCCACCAGACACTCTCCAGCTGGTGGATGTCCGCGAGGAGCAAGAGTTACAGATTGCGCACTTGCCAGGGTTTCGCCACTATGCCCTCAGTGACTACGACCATTGGTCTGGGCAGATCCCCACTGAATTAGATCCTGCTCAACCGGTCTATGTGATTTGCCATCATGGGATGAGATCTGCCCAGATGGTGGGGTGGCTCCAGCAACAAGGTTATACCCAAGCCACCAATATCATCGGCGGGATCCATGCTTGGTCAGTGCAGGTAGATCCCTCTTTGCCCCAATACTGACTATTTTGGGTGGGGAGCAAGGACATGGAGGGGGGAACACATGGAGCGGGGATCCCACCAGTGATGGACAAGCATCCGTGAGACCAAAATAAGTGCTCAAAGTGTAAGGGTTAACATCCTCCCCAATCCGCCTGTCGGCTGTAGGCCAAAGGCCGTTCTTGCGTGAGGTCTCTCGGAGAAAACAGATGAACTTTTGGTTTGCCTTCTCCGTCTAACAAAGCAATGATGTTGCGAAACAAAAAGGCGATGCCAATGGGATCCCGATGGCTCTGGTCTGGATTACTGACAGTGGGAACGTTGTGTCTGGGCTGCAACGGCCGATCAGACTTTATCACCTCTGCTCAACCCTCTCCTCAAGGCGGTGGGGAACCGGCTGAAGGGGCGGTGGGGGCTGTGACCGGCGAGCCAGGGCAATCTTCTGCCCCCGCTGTTCAAGATCTACCTGCGCCTACCAGCAATGCTGCCTTTGCAGTGGCGACAGTGACCACCGGATTGGCCAATCCTTGGGGCTTAGCGTTTTTACCAGATGGTTCAATGCTGGTGACCGAACGGCTAGGATCTCTACGCCGCATCAGCTCAACCGGGGAGCTGGATCCCAATCCTGTGGCCGGAGTACCGGAGGTGGTGGCCCAGGGCCAAGGGGGACTGCTGGATGTGATCGTGGATCCTGAGTTTGAGCAAAACCAGCTGATCTATCTCTCCTATGCGGCTAGCGGTGGCGGTGGGGCTGGCACACGGGTGGCCCGAGCCCAACTCACCGATCAGGGATTAGAGACTCTCACGATCCTGCTGGACATGGATCGCAAGACCAATGCTGATGTTCATTTTGGATCCCGGCTGACGTTTGGTGCTGATGGCTTCTTGTATGTGGGTACTGGCGACCGGGGAGACCGCGACCGGGCTCAAGATCTGAACGATGTTGCCGGCAAAGTCCTGCGCATCGATCCTACGGGCGGGATCCCTGCTGATAATCCCTTCGTTAGCCAGCCTGAAGCACTAGCGGCAGTTTACTCTTGGGGCCATCGCAATATCCAGGGTATCGCCACCCACCCCGACACAGGTGAAGTTTGGGCACATGAGCACGGCCCGCGAGGGGGAGATGAGGTCAATCGGCTCGCCGCTGGTCTCAACTATGGCTGGCCCCTAATTACCCATGGACGAGAATATTCCGGGTCCCAGGTGGGTCAAGGGATCAGCACCCAGGCAGGCTTAGAGCAGCCTGTGGTGCATTGGACGCCTTCGGTTGCCCCCTCGGGGATGACGTTTTACACGGGGGAGGCCTTTCCCGATTGGCAAGGGGATCTATTTGTGGGGGCGTTGGCAGGACAGCATTTAGCTC